>JALUTL010000345.1:0-20708 GCA_027016475.1 Candidatus Heimdallarchaeota archaeon | reverse complement strand
CTGGTCAGGCGGATCGTTCATTGTTGTTCCAAAAGGAGTTAAGGTAGATGTACCACTTCAGGCTTATTTCAGAATTAATGCAAAAAACGTCGGCCAATTCGAACGTACCCTCATTATAGCTGAGGAAGGATCCGATGTTCATTACATTGAAGGATGCACTGCACCAACATATTCCAGCGATTCACTTCACTCTGCCGTAGTCGAGCTTGTGGCATTGGAAGGTGCAAGGATCAGATATACAACCATCCAGAACTGGTCCAACAATGTGTACAATTTGGTTACCAAAAGGGCACATGCCTACAAAAATGCCTTGGTCGAATGGGTCGATGGAAACATTGGCTCCAAATTGACCATGAAATACCCCTCAATCTACTTGCTTGGTGAAGGAGCAAAAGGCGAGGTTCTGTCTGTTGCGTATGCATCCCATAACCAACATCAGGACACTGGCGCAAAGATTCTGCATTTGGCTCCAAATACACAATCAAGGATCACAGCAAAGAGCATTTCACGAGGAAATGGAAAAACGACTTACCGAGGGCTTGTAAAGGTTGCACCAAATGCGAAAAATGTCGTTTCCAACGTAATTTGTGATGCTCTTCTGTTGGATGATGAATCAGCAAGTGATACCATACCTTATCAAGAAATCCAACGAGACGATGCCACAATCACTCATGAGGCAACTGTCGGCAAGATTGGAAAGGAAACCATGTTCTATCTGATGAGCAGAGGCCTACCAGAAAATGAAGCATTGGCGCTAGTTTGTATGGGATTCTTTGAACCCTTTGCCAAAGAGCTTCCAATGGAGTATGCAGTGGAACTGAACCGACTGATTGAACTTGATATGGCCGAATATGGAGCAATCGGATAAAGTTGATAATTTTAATTATCTTTTGGATTAAATAAATTGATGAGATAAAGATATCATGAATGCATGCCATCTGACAAAAAAGTTCAGGGCTCTTTGAACTTTCATAAAAAGATGGCATTCAAGATATGTGTGGTGGCTCAAATGGATCAGCTCTCAATAGAAAACATACGGAAGGATTTTCCAATACTCTCTCGCAAGGTTCGAAACAATGTTCCACTCATTTATTTGGACAATGCCGCGACTACTCAAAAACCTAAGCAGGTTGTTGATGCCATAGCCGACTACTATCTAAGATACAATGCAAATGTACATAGAGGAATACATGCACTCAGCGAGGAAGCCTCTGAAAAGTATGAAGAAGCCCACCTAAAGGTTGCAAAATTTCTGAATGCAAAATTTCAGGAAGTCATTTTCACGAAAAATACGACTGAAGGACTCAACATCGTAGCACATGGCATGTATGACCGTTTGGAACGTGATGATGAGATAGTTGTGACTCGGATGGAGCATCATTCCAACATTGTCCCCTTTCAAGTATTGGCCAGAAAGACTGGGGCGAAGCTTAAATTCATTGAGTTGGACAAATTCGAGACATTGAACTTGGAATCTGCAGAAAAGGTCATCACAGATCGAACAAAATTGGTCTCAATTCCTCACATGAGCAACGTTCTAGGAACAATTAATCCAGTTAAGGACATCGTAGACATTGCCAAAGCTCATGGAAGTTTGGTTCTTTTGGATGGTGCACAAAGCGTACCGCATCTTCCTGTCGATTTTGCTGATTTAGGTGTTGATTTTCTGGCCTTCAGTGGACACAAGATGCTTGCACCTATGGGAATCGGTGGGCTGATCGGGAAAGAAGAAGTTCTTGAGGATTTTGAGCCACTGTTGTATGGAGGGGAGATGATAAAGTATGTCGACTATGAGAGAGCTACCTGGAATGATCTTCCTTGGAAGTTTGAGGCTGGCACGCCTAATGTCGGAGGTGGGATAGGTCTAGGAGTTGCCATTGATTATCTGTCCAACATCGGAATGGAACGTGTCCACAAGATGGAACGTGAGTTGACTAAGTACACCATGGAGCGGTTCTCAGAGCTTGATTTCGTCCAGATTTATGGCCCACCTTCGGAATATAGAGGAGGAGTAGTCAGTTTCAATGTTTTCAACGATGATGGTGAGCTGATTCACCCTCATGACGTTTCAACCATATTGGATGAGCATGGTATAGCGATTAGGGCTGGCCACCATTGTGCCCAACCATTGATGCGTGCAATGTCGATCCCTGCTACCAACAGGGTTTCATTCTATATCTATAATAACTATGAAGAAGTAGATAAAACTGTAGAAGTGCTCAAAGAAGTGAAGGCACTCTTCAGCTAGGTGGATATAAATGAACAACATTTACAGGGAAAACATACTTGAGCATTACAAAAATCCGCTGAACCATGAAGAAATGGCGGATGCCACAGTGGATTTTGAAGATACAAATCCCGTGTGTGGAGACGAAATCCATTTTTGGGTAAAAATAGACGATGATGGGAAAATTAAACGGGCAACCTTCAAAGGAAGAGGCTGCGCGATAAGCCAAGCGTCTGCATCGATGTTGACGGAAACCGTAGAAGGGATGACTGTCGAGGAAGTTGAAGAGCTTGGTGCTGATGAAATCAGAGAATTATTAGGTGTTCCCCTCAGTCCGATAAGGCTGAAATGTGCCTTGCTTGGATTGAAGGTTCTCCAGGGAGCCCTATTGAAATACAAAGGAGAGCAAGTAAACAAAAGGTGATGGATATGTCAAAATTAGAAATTATTGATTTACATGTAAAAGTTGAAGACGAAGAAATCCTGCATGGAGTGACCTTGACTATTGAATCAGGGAAAATTGCAGGGATAATGGGAAGAAATGGATCAGGCAAGTCGACCTTGGCAAAAGCAATTTTTGGTCATCCAGACTATGTAGTCACGAAAGGTGACATTAAATTCAATGGCGAAAGCATTTTAGAGATGTCAACAGATGAAAGAGCAAGACTGGGGCTGTTTTTGGGGTTCCAAAGTCCGACAGCTATTGAAGGCGTAACATTGTCCAACTTTTTGAGAACTGCCTTGCATATGAAATATCCCGACCAAAAGTTGGAAAACCCAATTAAGTTCCACCGAAGACTGAAGGAAGAGTTGACCACTGTTGGACTCAATGAAACCTTCATTTCCAGAGGAGTCAATGAAAATGCATCAGGTGGTGAAAGGAAGAAGGGTGAGCTGATTCAGCTCAAGGTTTTGAAACCAGAGATTGCAATATTGGATGAAATTGACAGTGGATTGGACATTGATGCTCTCAAGGCAGTTGCACAGGCAATACTCGAGCAGAAAGAACAAACAGGAACTGGATTTCTCCTTATCACTCATTACAATAGGCTCCTCTCCCACACAAAACCCAACGTAATCTATTTGATGCATCAAGGACGAATTGTTCATTCTGGAGGACCAGAATTGGCTGATGAACTTGAATCAAAAGGCTATGACGAATTAATCAAAGAGCAAGCTGCTTAGATCGACTGTCGAAGAATATTGATTACGACAAGAACCAACCAATTTATCAAGAGAAAGGCAACAATAATCATCGTGGGTGTCACTAGAAACACTTCTCTTTTCCTTTCCTTCGGAACAGATTCCCTGTTGTCCCATGTTAATAGTGCAGTTCTAACAGCTTGGGCAATGAATGGCAAGAAGAGAATGAACAGGATAACAAATACAACTAATGTCAATTGATTATCATCAAGATTCATGCCTCACCAATTCCTCCGCTTGGCTTTTCCATCCCTTAACTTTCTTTAAAGAAGCTTTAGAAAGTTCTTTGATCAACTCTTCATCTTTTTCGAGAAGATCCTTTATCGATTGAATCCCACCAGCAATCAATCGCTTGGCATAAGTCGGTCCCAACCCATCAAGCATTTGAAGTTGGTGAGCAGGGTCGCCCAGTGTACTTTCTTTGTCCTTTTCAAGGTTCATTTTGATTTTGCGTGCTCGTTTAAGTGAGATGGACAGTATCTTTGCAAGTTTTTCGTCTTCGATGGCTTTCAGTTGTTCAACTTCATTTATTCCAGCGGATTCCAGACGTTTTCTGAAGGTCGGTCCGATTCCCGGAACTGTCTCCAGGTTGGAGTCCGATTGGTTAGGTATTGGAGTTTCTTTTATTGATTGCTCTCCAGAAAGGGCTTCTTGCGCAAGCTGAATGAATCGTTTGGCCTTTCCTTCTGAAAAAATGGATAGAAGAGATTCTAAATTTGCCTCTGCCAATTCTTTGACTGTACGAATGCCGACAGCCCCCAATTGTTCCGCAGTTTTCTTTCCTATACCCTTGATTTCTGTTACTGGTCTTTCGTCTTGTGCAATACCCTCTTTTTCAGGAATAATTGCGAATTTCCATAGGGGATGATTTATGTCCTGCATAACTTCTTTTGCCAATTCTTCCCACTGGGTTGCTTTTTTCATTGGTGCTTTTGTAATTTCGCGAATGCGTGAAGCATCCATAGCGGCCAAATGGGAAACGAACAGAATTCCTTGTTCTCCCAACCTTTTTTCATATGTTGATCCGATACCTGGAAGCTGGTTGACTGGAATTTCTTTGATTTTATCCGATTTTTGCTCAACTTCTTCTTTCCCAGAAATTGATTCTTCATATTCCGAAGGTGCGTCAACAGTCCCTATAGGTATTTGTTTCGCCAAAATTTCGGGAGGTGTTTCCACATACTCCTTCATCTCAAATGCGTGCGTAATAGTTGTCTCTGTCCCATCTATTAACGGAACCTCAATATGAAATACCCACTCCCCGAAGCGACGAGTGAAATTCAGTTTGGTTCCAAAGATTACCACAGACCCACGCCTTCTGGCTTTATATCGGTTTTCTCCTCTGGAATCTGTCAGCAGAACAACAGTTGATTTCCAATCACCAATGTTGCTTATTTCCAAAGTGATCAAATCACCAGGCATGAATTCATTGCTCGGATACTTCAAATCCCCTCTTAGTAGCTCGATTTGCGGTGCTTTGCTTTCTTTTTCATTAATTGGATCTATCGGCATTTTATCGGAATTTGGATTCAATCCCTCCTGTTGGTCTTCCGAGCCAACTTCTTGAAATTCATCGCTATTGGATCTCTCATCATTCCACTGACTGTCAGGAGGAACTTCACTCATATACGTTTCACCTTTGTTATTGTGTTTTTAATACATATGTCACAAGTTTAGGCGCGTTTCATACTTATAATTGCATATCTCTTCAATATTCGAATATCCAGATAGGTCTGTTCATAATCGAATGTACAGATTGCTTTGAATATTGTAGTACATTGTCTGAAAGTTATACGATAAGTTCTAAAGTTATTTCTATATGAAAAAACAGAGAACACACAGGTGATCGAATATGGATCTAACTAAGTTATTACAGAGAGCCAGATCTTCTGACAAGAAAGAACGGAAAAATGCCGCTTCAGAAATGGGAGATTTGGAATACAAATATCCAGAAGCCTTGGCAGAGCTCCAACGGTTGAAAGAAGATGATAGTGATCGTGGTGTCCGAAAAGAGGCCGAGAAGGCACTGAAAAAACTGGAACAAAAACCTGCACCACCAGTGGCAGAAGTAAAGACGAGAGGAGGAACAGCAGGCACTGCGTTCGACGACGAGATTGGAGATAAAAGTCTGAGAATTGGGGAGTTTGACTATGAATCTTCCTTGTCAACAGAAGAGGAACGTGCTATAGATGCAATGCATGAAGGGAAAGGATTGGTTCTGGAGATAAAGGAAAAGCAACGAATGGTCTTGGACTCCCTTGGTGTCCTGAAGGAAGCAAATCCCATAGAAGGAGAGGTCAAGGTTTTAAACAACGGAACGAAAGATCGAATTTTCGGTATCGACCTTCGTCTCGACAATTTCAATAAATTGGAGGAAATAGAAGGAGAAACAGAATTTGCTGAAGAGATCGGGATTGTTGATCTTGATCCAAATGAAACTTGGGTAAAGCATTACAAATTTGAAACAGAGGAAGAGCCCATCAAGGTCAAAGTCAATTATGTCGATAAGGAGACAGGTTTGCTTCCCAATTTCCTTGGAAAGGAACGAGTCCTTTTCTCCACAGAAATAGAGATTACCAATACCAAGAATGAAGACATCGAGAACCTTATGGTTATCAAACATGTGAGTAAGAACGCAACAGTTGAGGATGCTTCATCTTCAATGGGAGATGTCACCGTTGAGGATTCAAAAGTAAAGTTGAAAGTTGACAAGATTCCATCTGGTGAAACCATCAAATTTGTCATTGATTTGAATGGCAGCCTTCCAGAGGGAGAGGAAGCATATGAGGCTGAGCAAATAGAAATTTCGTATGACAGACCTCAACTTCTTTCAGGATTGGAATTCAAGGGAATTGACGGCGTGTCAAACCACAGACAAAGTCTGAAAAGACAGGAGAGGGAAGAAGAACCTGGAGTATACGATTGTGTTGTGTACTTTGAAAATAAGTCGGAATTTCCCTATGACCTAAACACCTTGAAAGTTTTCGAAGGGGATATAGGCAACCAAACTTTGGTACTGGATTGGGATGGTACGCAAAGTACAGAAGAGGAGAGAGAAGTTCAACCAGGAGAGAAGATTGCATTTGAGTTTGCGTTTGAATATGATGGTGAAGGAGCGCCCACATTTGGTCGGATTGTTGATTTCACTGTTCAAGGCCATAGCCATATCTACACGCACACAGAGTTGGTCATTCCACCAGAAAAGCTCAAATTCATGGCGTTGGCTGTTCAAAAGACCTATGAACTCAAGCAGGTTCCTTCATACAGGAAAACATCTGTTCCAACCCTTGTCAAAGTGATTGGAGTGGGAACATATCCACTGGAAGCATTAATCGTCAAGGATACCATTCCAAGCGGATTTGAAGCACCAGAGAAAGACGAAATCCAAGTATTCTACAACGGAGAGGAACTGAAAGACGGTTATGAAGTAAAGGGTGCCGTTGGAGACAAGGACAACATCACGGCTGAAAAGGTATTGGAATTCCATTTTGAGCATTTGGAGGAAAATTCGGACATAGGTGGGTTCAAGGAAAACGACATAATTGAACTAAAATATCCCGTGACTGTTGTCCGTCCAACAAAGGATCAAGGTATCTTGAAAGGAGGAGTTGTCGCAGAAGGATTCATTTATGCCAATCCAGATCAAAAAGTGATCAGTAGCGTAGAAGATGAAATCGAAGGCATCCAAGTTGTGCATGAAAGAATTGCCATCAATGTTTCCAAGGAGCTTATTGCAACAAGAACCTCCGAAGGCAAGGGATACGAAATTACTCTCTATGGGGAAAACTATGGCAACAAGGCTGTTACGTTCACGTTGAAGGATCTCATTCCTAAAGGCTTCAGAATAGTGGGTGAAACGCGAGAAGAGCCACCAGTCATCGCAGAGGATGTAAAAACCTCGGATGATGGTGTTGAAAAGCTATGGACATTTGAAAACGTCCCTCCACAGTCCGAAGTCAAGGTGAACTATACAATTGTTGGAGAAGGAAAATACAACCCTAGAGATGCTCAAGTCCTAGCACAAGGATAATCATCCATAAAAATTGAATCCACAAAAGCTTAAATTTCAAGAGTAAATCTATACTTGTATGGCAACGATAGAAGAATTGCTAATTGATTTCTATATCTACCCGATGATACTGATTGGCTTGCTCGGTGTCGCATTGGGCGTGGATCGAATATTGAAGAAAAGAGAAGAGGAAAGTCGAGTTTTGCAGGTTCTTTCCTTTTTTGGAGGACTTATACTACTTGCCCTTCCAATCCTAATGGTTCTCTACATCGACGTTGAAGGCGTGTATTCCAATTATACACTCCTTTTAATGTTCTTGACAGGGCTTTCTCTGAATGCACGACCATTTGAAAAAATGCCTGCTGCATTTACAATTGTCACGCTTTTAGGTATTATTGCTTTTATTGGGGTGCTTCAATTTAGGAAAACATCATCATCAGCAGGAGATATTCCAATTGAAATTATCTTGATAGCTATTGGCGTCATAATGGCTGTGCTGTTCATAATGACATTCATTGCAGAGCAGGCATTAGATGCATTCCTCTTCATTCTCGGCTGGGGATTTCTCGTCTTGGTCTTTTCCTTGCTTTCGATTGCTCAGGCGGTTGCAATCCTTGTTACCGATAACAGATACGGCCTACTTTCATTCTTCGGATTAGGATAAACAGACTTAATTTGCCTCCGATTTTATTCAACCTATGCATATTGTAAAGCATTTTGCAGCGACCACATATGTTTTTGACCAATCCATGCAACGATCAGCTTTTGTTTGGCATAGGAAGCTTCAGTCTTGGTTGCCGCCGGGAGGCCACATTGAAGAGAATGAAAGCCATGAAGCCGCTGCCTTACGAGAAATTCGCGAGGAGTTAGGAATTGCGACTGGAAAATTCATTGTCAAAGGAAGCTTTCCAGAAATCATGGACAAGAGAGCACGAATTATGCTGACTCCTCATTTTATTATTGAGGAAAAAATCGAAGAGAACTATTTTCATTTGGACATGATTTTCTACGCAATTACGGATGATCTACATTCTTCATCACCTGAAGGGCTAGAGATTCGATGGTTTTCATTGGATGAAATCAAGAAAGAGAAGCAAATGCTCGGAAATGTAAAATATTTGGCAGAATATGGATTCCAGCTTAAGCCAAATCAAACCTTGGATTTCAGCTTCATTGAAAGGTCACTGAACATATAGTCGACCAGTTTTGGCAAATCATATTCGTGTTTCCAACCCCATTCTTCTCTTGCCACTGAATCGTCTATGCTTCTAGGCCAGCTGTCGGCGATCAGTTGTCGAAAATCGGGTTTGTATTCAACTTGAAGGTCAGGGATATGTCTTTTCAATTCGGTTTCAAGCATTTCGGGGGTAAAGCTGACACCAGCAACATTGAAAGATCTATGGATTAAATTTTCTTCAGGAGCTTCAAAAAGTTGGATTGTTGCATTGATGCAGTCAGGCATTGCCATCATCGGCATTATTGTATCCTTTTTCACAAAGCAAGTGTAACTTCCTGTTTCTATTCCCTCATAAAAAATTTCGACAGCCCAATCTGTGGTGCCTCCCCCTGGTTTAGTTTTGGCAGATATCACACCGGGATAACGCAAGCTTCTGAAATCGAGACCATATTTGCTATGAAAATATTCACCAAGAAGCTCCACATACACTTTGGAGATACCGTATATGGTCGTCGGTCTCATAATGGTATCATTTGGAGTATGGTCTTTGGGAGTTTGCGGACCGAATGCTGCGATAGAACTAGGAATCAAAACTTTTTTGACCCTATGCTTTTTGGCAGCTAAAAGCACATTCTCCAGGCCTCGAAAATTTACATTGAGCGCTAACAATGGATCCTGTTCACCTTTTGCAGAGAGGATGGAAGCGTTATGAATGATTGCATCGACTGAAAATTTGCCAATTAGGGAATCAACCTTTTGGGAATCAGTCACATCCAAAATTTGGAACTCTGCAAACTCCAGTTCATCTTCAGGCGGTGGACGAATATCAGTAGCAATTATTTCATACCCTCTTTCTGCCAAAGCAGGAATCAGTTCAGTGCTTATTTGACCAGCACTACCAGTCACTAGAATCCGAGTCATAAACTCTTCTCCATTGAAACAACCGCTTAAGTTGTTTATTGAATGATAGCATGTGAATCAGAAAAAAATCCACAAAAGAGGTGCACACCTAAAAATAAATCTCTGGATGGCTCTATCTTTATGTTTATCATTGTTTGGGAGGAATAATTCGTATGGAAAAGTGTTCCGTCATGCCAGAAGAAAGATATGTTGTAAACCTCCATTCGTGGTTGGTTGTAAAGGTAAGTGGTAAGGACAGGTTCAATTACTTGGACAGCATTGTTTCTTTTAATTTGAAAAAAATCGACATGGAAGCATTTTATCCAAATATGCTATTGACACAGAAAGGGAAGATCAGATCACTGTTTTGGATGACTGAAAAAAACGATGCGTTCATTTTGCTTTGTCCAAGCAGAATGAAACAAAACCTGGTTGAAGATTTACTCAAATTCAACATCAATGTTGAAGTGAAGTTGGAAGACATTACTAATGAGATGCCACCATTATGGTTTGTTGCGGGCGGAACAAATGGTGTTGAAAACAGTCAGATGCTATTGCCTACAGGCAAGTTCATGTTTGATGAAGCGCCAACTGGGACAATAGTGGATGAAGTCGCATTCAAAACCTCATTGCCGTCTCAAGGAAAGGTTTGGGTGGAATTTTTGCAGGATCAAAACCCAGTGGAAGTAGGTCTAAAAAACATTATTTCATTGGAGAAAGGATGTTTTTTGGGACAAGAGCCAATTGCAAGGATGGTCAATAGGGGAAGACCCAGATATCATCTGTTTCAAGTATTACTCAGGCTTGAGGATTTCATGGTTAAAGATAACCAAACGTTGCTATGGCAAGACAAGGAAATTGGACAGATTCTTCAAATTTGCAATTCAGACACACCTGTGTCAATGGCTTTATTGAAAATTCGGGGTGATGAGGAGGGCATAGTCAATAAACTAGTCAATCTAAAATTGGCAGTTCAAATCGGAACTTATTGAAATTTCCATCAGCGTCAGATTAACCTTTTAACCCAACCATTCAAAGGGAGAGCATGCTTGAGCAATACATTTTGCTAGCAATAACCCTTATCTTGTTGGCACTTTTCCTTTTTGTAGGTGAGAAGGTATTTGGAAACAGGACTGTTCGATTGACAGGAGGATATTTTCTGACGGCCCTTGTGGTTGCTATAGTCATAGTGATTCTGATCATTGTTGCAGGAGCGGTTGCTGGTTTTCTTGGAAGCTTGATTCCTGGCGCGGGCGCCATCGCCCAAATTTTGGGATTTGTTTTGTCTGCCTATGCCGTCAAATCCATATTGATGAAGTCTGCGACATATGAGCGCGCTGTTTGGGTGACATTGGTAGCCTTTTTCTTCATCTACATCGTCGAAGGCATTACTACGACTTTATTTGATGTCAGTATCATTGTTTATTTTTAGAAAAGAAGGTGTTTGGCTCTCGTTTCTGCAAACGGTTCATTGAATTTCTCAGCAAACATGCAACCGCTCTCCATACCTCTTGCACGTCTTCTATCCTTCATCAACCGTGTTATTCCTTTCCAGTTGAACATGGAAGCATAGTATTCTCCACAAAGAAGGGTTTTTTCAATTGTATCTGTTACATCAACATAGACTATTGGAAGTTGCGAGTTTGATTCGTAGTAATGGAACAATCTAATTGGTTTCCGGTAATCCTTTTTGGATGGCAGAATTTTTGCCAAACGGCAATAGGTCAAAGCGTCATTTGCAATCAATGCAGTGTTCCTATGATCAGGATGGTTCGCACCCAATCCCCAAGTGATGATTGCAGTTGGGCGGAGCGCAACATAGATTTCAGCAAGCCTGATGCCATTTTCCCGAGTGTGTTGGATATTTGTATCCTCCAATTCAAGGAAGATTGGCTCTTGAGCCCCTATGATACTACATACTTCATTGACCTGTTGTCTCCTTTTCTCAATGATTATCTCAACTGGTTCGTTACCGAATTTTGAGGTGAGCTCACCATAGCTTAAAAACACCAAATAAACACGATCGCCGTTTTCCGCATGCTTAGCCAATGTCCCCACCATTCCAAGCTCGTCGTCGGGGTGGGACAGGACAGCGATAATGCATCTTTCTTCTTCGGGAATCAACAGGCTCAATTCGTGGCAGAGCATAAAGATTTTTACATTTAGCTAATTGTTTGGTTCGTTCTACGCAAGTCATTCATTTGGTTTCTAAAAATTCTTTAATGCAAAATCAAATTCAGGTTGTGGTTAAAAAAAAAGGGTTTTTGGCGGTCGTTGTTCTGATAGTATCACCCATTGTGTCAATTGGTTATCTGCCTCTTTTTGCATTGGACACGGGGCCAGTAGACCCCACCATTATACCCAATCGTCTTTCAATTTCAGTAAACATCAAACTTTGGGGATTTGACACACCCATCTTCACCAACGTCATGGAGCTTCCAGAAACTATTGTTCAGGAAAGCAGATATCCCCAGCAGGGCATAATCGATCAGTACAGAGAAAATATCCATGGATATCAATTTGGATGGGAATATCATTTGAAATATTCTTATGAAGAAATAGCAAACGGTGAAACGATAATCTCCGATTTTTTTGAATCCAATGCTGAAGTATACAGCAGTGGAAGAACGGTAAACATCAATGGCTCTCTTGTGTCTGTTACAGGACGTGGAATGGAAATCTCTTTGTTTTCCAAACTGCTTTCCGCATATGATTCTGATACGGGGTATACAATCCATTTAATCGATGGAGATTTTTTGGATAATTTCACTTTTCCGTATCACTGGTACTTTGTTTCCAACCAAACCGATTATTTTGAGGGAGGGGCAGATTTTAGAAATGTTGGATCTGTCAACAAAACCAGCCTGTTTTATGATGTCAATGCATTTGCTCCAGCCTACAGCAATGTATCCAACGGGAGTCAAAGACTGAAAGATACCTCCAGCTCGTTGTTGGAACTGGCAGATTTTATCGCGCCAAGACTTGTGGACTTGATCGAGAAGATTGTGATTGGAAGCCCGTATCACAACAATTATGGTTTTGTTGATTATTCTCGTCTTCAAAAACCACATTTCTCAACAATCGTACTGACCGATTCAGCAAACTTTCCATTTGGATTTCAATTTTTCAACCAGATTGAAGGAGAGAGATTTATCTCTGCTCTACAAAATTTGTTTTCTTGGTATCCCACGCCCATCGAGAGGGTTACATCCTTCATTAATATTGATCAAGAGGCTGAAGTCAAGGCTTTGCTTGAAAAAAGTGAACTTGTGAATGGAACCAAGGGAATAATTGTAACACCGGCAGTAGCTGAAGAATTCAAAAGGGTAATCAGATCCACAACATCGATCTACAGTACATATCCAACGGGATTTTTCTATTTGACACTGATGCTTAAGCTTTCGGATGAGAATGATGTTACGTTGTATTTTGAAACAAACAATACATTGAGACCATATGATGCAGACTATATTGGTTTCAATGTGGAAGAAAGTAGCGTATGGGATGAGTTGAATTTGCAACAGAAGCTTAGGTTTCCAACAGGAGATTTTGCGCTAAGATCGATAGGAGAGCTGGTTGGACTACCAATACTTGACAACGGCATTTCCTCATTCATTGAGACACCGATGTCTAAATATGGATTTGGTGCTACTGCCGGAGGAAAGGAATTCAGTGGTCTTGAAATCTTGGGATACGGCAGAAAAGTTGCACTGTGGTACAATTTGTCTGCCTCAATTCTTTACTCAAGCACCCTGCATTTCCTTAGAAGCAACAGATATGAGTTCATTCCACATGAAGAACTTTTTGATGCAGAGGCAGTAAGATTGAATGCCACAGTTTTTTGGAGAAGAGGCGAATATGAGACCTCAATTAAACAGTATTTAATTGCCTACCAGAATATGACCGATGCAGTTTCTGAAGTGAATCAGAGAATCAATGCCCTAGGAAACTCTTTGATTTGGGGTGCGGGATTTTTTCTCCTGCTTTCATTGAATTCCTTCATCAAGAGCTACATTCTTCCTCCAAAGGAAAAAGTGGAACTGACTGCAAACGGAATACCGAAGAAATGGTATGAAAATCAGGAATAATCAACAATAACGCCCAAATCAACCAAACTTGCTTTGTCAATAGATTTATAGAATTCAGGAAGGGAATCAAAGTTGACGATACGGGTGATGTGATCCGAAAAATTCAATTCTTCCACTAGTTCAAGGCAAATCTTCTTCCGGCTTTTAAAGTCCCATTGCTTTGGATTTGGGATATGAGAAACCTGCGAAGATATCAATGTCTTCCTTCCGCTATGAAAAGTGCCACCTAAAGACAGGATTCCTTTGGTTTCACCATACCAACCCAAATCCACTGTTCTCCCTTCATAGGTTGTTGCATCAATTGCAATTTGAAGCCCGTCATACGATCCAGAGCAATTGAATGAAAGATGAAACGACTTTTCTTCCAGTTGGGATGGTGTAGTACAGGAAAATCCAAGTTTTTTTGCCAAAGATATCTTGTGGTTAGATATATCATGAATTGAGACCTGAAAGCCCATTTTGTCGGTCAGTATCCGTGCAATAAGTGAACCAAGCAAACCAAAGCCAACAATCAATATCTTTTCGCCCAACAGCGGTTTCGCATCCCAAATTGCAGTAACGGCGGTTTCAAGATTGCTCAACAATGAAGCCAATTTTGGATCAATATCTTCGGGAAGCACAAAGACATCATCTGGATCCACATACACATAATCTTGGTGTGGATGCAATACATGAACAAGTCGTCCCAAAAGGTCATCAACTGGAGACTGTATGATACGACCGACTAAGGAATAGCCATACTTAATAGGAAATTGAAATGTCCCTGACTGATATTTGAGCTTCATTTGATCCTGTATTTCAACGGGAACCTCCCCAAAGAGCACTTTCCTTTCGGTTCCAATGCTAACGCAAGAAGCCAAGGATTTGATCAGCAATTTGCCTTCATTGTCAAGTAGATGTTCTTCAGATACTCTCGCATGTCCGGCCGTGGTAAACCAAAGGGCTTTGGCGGTAACCATTTCAGTAGTCTTTTTTCTCATGTTTTCAAGAATGTTTCTTTTTGAAAATTGGAAAAACCCGAATCCATTAAAGGCATTGATCAAAAACCCATTCAATGACGAAAACTGCCTTTGTAAATGCGTCTTGGCTTCCTCTTGACTTAATACAACAAGAAGCGGGAAACGATTGGGAAATTCTCGAAATAACAGGAAAAGAGAAAACAGACAGTCTCTCGGAAATACGAAGTCCAGAGGTGTTTATTGGCTTCCAGCCACCATCAGAAGGGCAGCTGCTAGACTTGGTAAAATGGTTCCTGCTTCCTTCTGCTGGCGTCGATCACTTAGATTTTGAACAGTTCAAACAGAAAGGAATCAAAGTAGTCAATTGTCATGCAAACGCGACTGCCATTGCGGAGCACGGATTTGCACTGCTGATGGACTGTTTCAAGCAGGTGAGCAAATTTGACAGAATTGTTCGAAATACAAAGGCATGGCCACAGAGAAGGTACTTCCACGACAGAAATCTGAATTTACAGGGAAAAACGTTAGGAATAGCGGGATTCGGCGCAATTGGACAAAAATTGGCCACCTTTGCTTCCGCATTTGGAATGGAATGCATAATTTTCAGAAAGCATGCAACCGAGAGCAATCATTTTACATTGGATAAGTTCACGACTGTTGCAAATAACTTGGATGCCTTGATAATAGCTCTTCCCCTTACACAAGAAACAAAAGGATTATTTTCTAAAGAAAAGTTGGAAGCATTGCCGCAACATGCCGCAGTTGTCAACATCGGCCGACCTCAACTTTTGGACGAAATGGCGCTGATGGACATGCTGAGAAAACAACAATTGAGGATTGCGGCATTGGACGTATGGCTGAACAATCCTTTTGGGATTACGAAAGGAGGGGTTCCCCCAGAAGCCTTTGTTGACATACAAAATTTGATCATTAGTCCCTATCGGGCATGGATAAATCAGGATTCTTTCAATGCCATCGCTTTGGATATTGGAAGAAAGCTCTCATTAATCAGTTCCAATAAAGAGGTTCCAGATGTAGTTGATTTATCGAAAGGATATTGATCTCTTGATTCAGCTTCAATATGAAATTTAACTCCACGGAAACTATACAAGAGGTTAAATTTTGACATCTGTACATTCACCTATGGTTGAAATAGGAGACCAAGCCCCCACAGCAAAACTATGGAAAACTGCACCAGAAGGTGCTGACAGAGAGTTTGATTTGGCCAATGCCTACAAAGAGGGAACCACGGTTCTTTACTTTTTCCCTGCTGCATTCACAGGTGTCTGTACGGAATCCAGTTGTCAGTTGAGGGATGACATTGAAGAATTCTCACAATTGAATGCAAAACTCTACGGTGTTTCAGTTGATCTTCCCTTTTCCCAGCAGAAATTCATGGAGCTAAACAATTTGAATTATCCACTTCTGTCTGATTTCAACAAGGAATTGATTAACGCCTTTGACATTGTGGACAACAATTTTGTTGGATTCAAAGGAGTTGCCAAGCGATCCCTCTTCGGCATAAAAGATGGGAAGATTGTTTTCAAATGGGTTGCAGACGCTCCCGGGAACTATCCTCCTTTCGATGAGCTAAAGTCTAAGCTTCAGGCTTAAGGCGATTCAAGTTGAAACTTACAATTGCAGGCCATAACTCGTTGAAAAAAGATCGCTTTTTTGTTCCTTTTAGTATTGTAGAGCTTTATCTGGTCGTGACTGCAATTGCTTTGGGATCGACCCCCTCAATTATATGGTTCTATGGATTGGGAAAATTTATACAGCTTATGATACTCTGGCCAAGGAGATATGTCTTGGTCAATGAGAACGGGACTATCAAATTCCAGAAATATCTCGATTTTAATGTGTTCATGGTCAATTTTGCTAACCTTAAATTCCAAAAGCCACAGCTAAGATTGATCCTCTTGATGACAAAAAAAAATTGGCCGGCATACTTTATTGTCGCTGAAGGCCGGAACAAAATGTCCGTAAAAATTGAATCCACTGATTTTTTTGAACTTGCAGATGTATTGCCCTTGTTTTCGGATTCAATACTAGTGATTCCCCATTTGGAATGATAAGTCAATAGCACTTTTGGGACACTATAAAAATAGTATTCTGTATTAAACAAGTGTGGAATCACCATTCATTCTTTTGAGGATTCAGATTCCTGAAGAGTATAGGATCAATGCCAGACAAATCACTGTTTCCCAATTGATCGCGCATCTGTCACTTCCCAGACCGGCAGTCATATTCAATTATTATGCCCAAGCTTATGGCGTGGAAATAAAGGATTTCAAGTACCTTCCAAAAGGAGGTTTTCTTGTTGATATGGAAACAAGACACGCAACCCACTTTTTCGAGTGCAAAGGAATCGAAAGAAGAGACAAAATCATTTCTGAGAACATATATCAGCCGTTGGTGCCTGAAATTTACAGAGAAGCTTGGTTTGACCTGAAGGATGCAAGAAGATCATATGCAGTATTTATTTCATTCATACATGAATTGGAAAATCCAATTCCGGTAGAGTCATTTCCACTCTATGAATCCAAAGGCAATGTCACTCCAACTGATGAGCTTCATCATCCTAGACCAGTCGAACTGCCAAGAGACTATCATGTCAAAATTCCAATATTTTTGGAAAGACAACAAGTATAATGGGGAATGGTAGTGTGAAAGAATATTCTGTAAAAATCACCTCTTTCTTTTCGATTGCCCATTCCTTGAATGATCCGATATTCGGCAAAGCACAGAAGGTTCACGGGGCAACATATGAACTTGAGGCAGAATTCTTCTCCGCTCAGTTGAATGAACATAATGTAGTGCTGGATATGGATCTCTGTACGAAAATGATCCAGGATATATTGAATGAATTGAATTACAACAACCTTGATGAGATGGATCAATTTGCAGGCAAGCTCACTACTACTGAATTTCTGGCAGAGTACATTTATTCTCGTTTGCAGGAGCAATATGGAGACGAAATACGTAGGATCAACCCATGGATCAAATCAATCAAAATCACTCTAAAGGAAAATCAACTCCTTTCAGCCTCGTTTCAAGGATCTTTGTCGTAAAGATGACGAGGGGCACAGAATGAAGTTTTCGATAGTTGTGCCGAATCCAAAAAAAATGGTTTCCGGAGGCAATCTGTTCAATCAGCAGTTGATAGGATTTCTTGAAAGGGGACAGTATACTTATAGCATGTTGACAGAGGAAGAAATAGAAGGCACAAGCATTGATGGGCAGGTTGCCATCGTTGACTCATTGTACATCACCAACGCGTCGGTAATGGATGCACTTGAACGATTCTTGGGGTTGAAAGTCCTGTTGTATCATCTCCCATCTTTCATAAAAGATAATGCTTCCCAGCAAAATTTTAGCAAAAAAGAAGTTAACGAGGAAGAAAATATTCTGAAAAAGTTTGATATAGTAGTAGTGCCGTCAATTGGGATGAAAAATTGGTGCATAGAGCAATTTGGCCGTATTGATCCAAGAAACTATTACGTTTTAAGGCCAGGTAAATCGTTTGAGTCAAAAGGACAAATTGTGTTGAAAGAGTCTTCTTCCATCAAAATATTGACTGTCGGAGCTGTTTGCGCAAGAAAGGGTCAGTTGCGTCTTGTTAAAGCATTGAAAAATCTCGATCACATTCCCTGGAATTTACGAATAGTGGGCGACCTCACTCGCTTCCCCGACGAAGCCGAAAAAATACGAACTGTCATTTCTCAATATGGGCTTGAGGAAAGAGTCAGAGTTGAAGGACTGGTCAGCAATGAAAAATTGCAGGAAATATACGCTGAATCAGACATGTTCATTCTTCTATCCAATTTTGAAACCTTTGGTATTGCAATTCAAGAAGCGATGGAATTTGGGCTTTGCATCGTGGTGCCAAATAACAAAATTTTGAAGGATGAATTCGGTTCAGAGACATGCCATTACGTTGACATTGACAACCAAACAAAATTGGAGAGCCAATTGATCTTGTTTCTAGCTGATGTAGATGCAATACGAGCAATGAAGATTTCTTCTGCACAAGAAGTGCAGAGAAGACAATCGTGGGACGCGGAAATGACAGCATTTCTTCAATACTTATCACGAAGGGCTGGTGACATATTGTGAAGGAAAGTTTCGACATCAGATGGCTTATCGCCCGTGAACAATTGGATGAAGCGAGATCCCCAACATTGGTTAGCGAATTGTTGGCATTATTAGAACAAAGGAAAAAAGACAGACACGTTTACATTGATCTTGGATCAGGAATCGGCAACAATTTTGTATACCTTTTTCCGAAAATTCTGGAATCCGTGCAGATTCACCAAAAATGGGTTCTTATTGAAATTGATCCAAAATTGGCGGAATATTCGTTAGAACACATACAGAAACGCCTGTCCAACTTGGGATTCAATGCACAAACCAGAACAAACACAGCATATCCAGGCTTGAACATTGAGCATTCCTCACGAAAAATCGAGATTGAAATCAGAAACAATGACTTCATGGAGGTATTACCAACCATCAAGCAATGTGACGGAATATTTTCCAATGCGGTTATGGATCTTCTGACTTGGAATCAGGTGAACTATCTGCTAACCTATTCAAAAAAGCACAAGAGCATATTTTACGCAACATTGAACTATCGGAACACCACTATCAACTCAACCAAATTTCATCATCCTAAGCTTTCTGCAATCGGAGCACTTTATGATGCCCATATGATCCTCAACCACAAGGAGAGATTGGGGAACAAGTGCTGTGAAGTGCTGAAGAAGATTGCCCATGACCTTCAATTGATTTCTAAGGATGGAAGAAGCGTTTGGAAATTGGATCCCAATGACAACCCTAGTGCTTACATGTTCCTGTTGAAATACATTGGAAATGCAATGGAGGATATGTACAAAAAGTTCTCTGACATATTTTTTGGATATTTTGAAAACATTGAAGAGATCAGGGGCATACTTGAGAGCGATTCATTGATGTTCGAAGTGGATCATTGTGATTTTTTGGCTTACTGAGAGACCACCCAAACGAAGTCTTTGACGAATGACCATGCGATAAGCACTGAGCAGGTCACAGCACAAGCCAAGGCAGGGACATTTTGAAAAGCGAGAAGACCGGAAAATGAAAATGACATAAGAACGAACAATATTCGATTTATATTGGATTTCTTTTCTTTTTTGACTTCAGGGTTGATGATAAAGATAAGAAGAACATAGAAGTACCTAAGTAGACCAATTACCAAGAACCAAAAATATGAAGCATTTGCCATATATAACGTGAGAGTCATTGCCAATGTATTGAATGCATCCACTTCACTATCGAACAGTTCACCGAACACAGAAGAGTGGCCAAACCTTCTTGCTGCAATGCCATCGAGCTTGTCCAAAAAAACCAGGGAAAAATAGCAGAATGCCGCGATGATGTTATCAATCAAGCCAACTGCAAAAAAGAAAAGAGAAAAATAACTAATTAAAGCTTTAAGGAAAGTTATTGCATTCGCATAGCCAAATACACCAGAATCGGTCCAGTTATCCCGTGACATGAATATAAGCGTCAAAGTCGACAAAAACATGACGATGGCCATTCCTGGCATCAAAACTGGAAAAATAAGGCTCAAAAAAAAGAAAGTAAGAATAACTCCAGCATTGACATTAGACCAAAGAAACAGTTTGTTTTCCATTGGTATCGTGCCGGAGGCTTTGAGTTTAGATTGTTTATGCGGATTCGAAAATTTCTGCTTCGGTCTCAAGGATTGTTTCAACTTCATGGAGCTTGTCAGCAGCCAATTGATAGAACACAGATCGCATGTCCTTCAGGTTTGGATACTTGACAATTAAACCTCTTTCCATGAGTCGTCGAATGCAATACCTAACAGACCTGATGGGAAGGTTCAAAGTATTGATGATTTCTTTCTGAGTCTTCCTGCCATGGTCGTGGAGGAACCGGAGCATGATTATTGCGTTTGTAGGGAGTTTCTGATCGTTTTGTGGATACATAACATAGCCTTACATTTGGAATATATTAATCTTATTGGAAATTATTTGCAAAGCGAATTTCTTAATGAAACAACAAAATTTTTCCGAAATCAATTTTGAGTTTCATTTTTTGGTTTGAAGTTCGAACTATTATTTCGAAAAAAAATGGCGCCAAT
>JALUTL010000344.1 GCA_027016475.1 Candidatus Heimdallarchaeota archaeon | reverse complement strand
CCTTGGGAGTGCTCCTGGCAGGAGGAAAGATTGAAAAAAATATGAAATGTTCTCCCCTTCAGTCAAGGAAGGTTTTTCAGCGGTTGAAGACATCTACTGGTTTGGACTTCAAAACCAAAGACATTCAGTTGGAAAACAAAGATTTTGAAGTTGTGCAACATCTTCTTACATATCACAGAGCCTTTCCTGAAAACAGCTTCACATGCTATTCTAAAAGTGAACTGACAGCGATCCTAAGCGGCTTGCTCTCAGTGGCTGAAGACCGATCGACAAGTTTGAGACTTGAGCTTCACCAATCTCTGACAATGATCCAAGAATTACGTAGGACAATGGCAGATCTTGGAATTCGGCAACATATAGTCCAACTGTCCTATGACAGGTATGTAATGGAAATAGATGGAGAACAATCACAAGCGATTGAATGGGAGATCATTGCTTCGATTAAACAAACATCAATTTTTCCGACAGTATATGATGTTGTGTTGGATGATAAGACAGACCATCTTTTTGTTGCAAACGGGTTTATTGTGCACAACTCTGCTGGGGTAAACATTCCAAGCAGAAGAGTCATTGTTAGGTCACTGACAAGGTATACTTCAGGGTATGGTTCAAACTACATACCAATTTTGGAATACAAGCAGATGGCAGGAAGGGCAGGAAGGCCCAGATATGACCCCTACGGGGAGGCAATCATCATTGCCAAGAACCTTAGAGAAAAGGATGAGATAATGAGGAGATACATAGAAGCGGATACCGAGGACATTTACTCCAAATTTGGTTCAGAGCCATCACTCAGGGTGCATCTGCTTTCGTTTATTGTCAGTGGCGATGTCTATGATTTTGATAGTGCAATGGACATGATTAGTACAACTTTCTTTGGATACCAGAATGAAGGACAAATTTTCTTCCTAGAGGAATTGGTACATGGAACTTTGGAATTGCTGATGGATGCGAAGATGATCACCTCCAAAGAGCCGTTCGCCCCAACGGATTTTGGTCGAAGAGTAAATGAATTGTATCTCGATCCACTGAGTGCACAGCTCATAAAGGAAGGGCTTCAGCAAAACAAGGATTTAGCGGATATTCCATCGATTGGCTACCTACATTTAATTTGTGCAACGCCAAATGTCAGAACCTTCTATGTTCGAGAAAAAGAGATGGAAAAAATGATTGATTTGGCTGAGAAGATGATCAACGCAACCTTGCTTCCTGATCGCCACAGAGATGAATTCCGGTGGGAGATGTATTTGCAGGAGCTAAAAACTGCGCTAGTCTTGGAGGAATGGATAAATGAGGCTTCAGAGGCGGAGTTGTATGAGAAGTACAATGTGACATCCGGCGACCTTCACAATTTGGTTTCCAATGCGGAATGGATGCTCCATGCCGCAACAGAGATAGCCAGACTGTTCAAAATGGATTTGCACAGCGAGAAATTGGAAAAACTGACTAACCGTGTGAAATACGGAATCAATGAAGAACTGATTCACTTGACCAAACTTAACCTGATTGGACGGAAAAGGGCACGAATACTGTATCAAATCGGCATTCGGAAGCCAGATGATCTTTTGAAGTTCCCACGGGAACATATCGAGAAATATTTGGGTAAGCGGGTAACCGCTTCGATATATCATGAGTTGGTGGCAGGATCACCATTGGAGCTTGAACCAGAGACCGATCTGTTTATAGAGGAAACAGATGACACAGATAATGAGATCAATGATGAACAAAGAACCTTGAATGATTTTTTTGGCACATGAAGGTTCCAGAGGAGATTGAGGTACGGATACGGATTGTTACCAAAGAACATATAACCTAAATTGCTCAAAAGGTTTTGAATTATTGTGGGATCAAGGAAAGTTGCT
Organism: Candidatus Heimdallarchaeota archaeon; assembly: GCA_027016475.1. Lineage (GTDB taxonomy): Archaea > Asgardarchaeota > Heimdallarchaeia > Heimdallarchaeales > Kariarchaeaceae > WAKA01. The sequence continues at coordinate 871 of JALUTL010000344.1, read as the reverse complement.
GTTTCCCAAAGATGGGATCAAGAGACGCTTGATATAGTAAAGGAAGGGGCTCAGATGCTTAATGTCAGCCAAACCCAGTTTACGGTTGAAGCAGTACATATTTTTTTTCAGTTAATTCAAAATCCTGCATTCCGTGAAGCAAGCAATGAGAGAAAGATACAAATAATTAATGAAATTGGGAAGGGTCATATTGAAATAACTACAACTGGACAAAAAGCACCTGACAAAAAATCACATGCCAAAAATGATAGACCACCAGGATTTATTATTGACCTGATCTATAACTTTCTGAGGAAACATTCCGGAACAATGTATTCCACCACACAAATTGCAGAAATTCTGAACATCCCACAGTCAACAGTTAGAGCTTACATAAGGAAATTGAGTGAACAGGACACCGCAATAAAGATTTATCCCGGTCGGCCAAACAAGGTCGAGTATGTAAACTGATCTACCAATTCAAATTTTGAAATAAGAGACAATCGGATCACGGGCAATTTCGATAAATTCTTAATGATAGAAGCAGTCTTGACATTGAGCATAATGATTGTTTTGACTTGCCCTTCTTGCAATAACACAATTAAGTTGAAATGGGCCAAAGAAGGAAACCAAATAGTTTGCTTCCAATGTAAGACAATATCAACCATTTCAAAAAACAACAAAAACCGGTTCTTCTTGGAAGAGGAGTATACAGATGATTTGTCAGGTTTTGATGACGTAGATTTTGAGCTTGAAGATGAATCTCTCGAAGAAGACATTTTTGATGAAGATTTTGATTTTGTTGAGTTTGAGGAAGAAGAGTTATTTCAGGACGAAGATGGTTATGAAAACCTGTTTGATGAGGAAGATTTCGACGATAATGGTATTTTCT
>JALUTL010000343.1 GCA_027016475.1 Candidatus Heimdallarchaeota archaeon | reverse complement strand
TTAAAACAATTAGTTGTAAAATAAACAAAATTTAAGTGAAAAAGCATTAAATTAGAAATCTGTTGGAATATTTGGTTTCATACATTTAGGACAGCTTATTACCAACAAGTCATTTCTTAATTGATTCGACATCTCAGTAGAACAGAAGACGCAAGTCTGTTTGGGCAATTTTGTTTGGAATTTTCTTTGTATATCGACTAGAAAAAGCACCACCAGTGTTTGGAGCCACTCGGTTATTTTTTTAGCATGGGCTGGGTTGGACAATTTGGTAAACATGGTCTCCCATTGTATAATGGTATTGTTCTCGGTTTTTTTAAACCTAAAAATGAAATCGAAGGTAAACTTTGAAATGCTACCTCGAAAGGCAAATTGATGACTGAAACCTGGTGCTTGGCTTAATTTTAAAGAATCAGTGATATCAGCAAGTCCCAATTTTCGCATAATTTCTTGTAGAGTCATATAAACAACATCGATGTCGGCTAGACATCCCATTTCAGCCAAGCTCTTCTCAAAGAACCGTGGTTTCTTGTCTTTGCTGGGAGTGATCACTGATTTGCAATGCTTAAAATCACTGAAACAATTCGTACAGGAAGCCAATATGTCTCTAAAGATTGAATCCATTAGTTCCTTTGCATTCTTAATTAATTTTTTAAACAAATCTTTAAATATGAATTGTACAAGCTCTTCTTGTGTTTGTTTTGAGTCTATAGCTATTAATAATTTCATCAAATTGAACAAATCATCTTTATGTTTTTTCAACTCAGGATTTTCTAAGTCTAAGCTAACCAATGTCAGAGCAATCAGTAATTTTGCATGGGGAGTAAATTCACTATCAGGTGGCAAAAAGCCATTCGCCGCTAAGGCAAAATGTAATAATAATAAGTCAACTGGGATTGGTTGGGGTTTTAATAATGAATAAAAGTCTTCCCAATCAAAAAAGTCTTGCTTGGTTAGTTTTTTGACATTCACAGGAACCTGGCTTAAATAATATAAAGCCCAAGCAGTATTAATCACCGCTCTGATCGGTTGGTCTGTCCTCAGCTCTCGGAATCCAGTATTAAAGAATTCTTTGCCTCTTTGCCAAGACAGAGTCGAAAAGAAAAGTAATGCTTTTTTTCCAGTTTTCATTTGTAGACTGGGCAGAGATTTTTCAATGAATCTATCCAATCTCTTAAATTCAAAAGATTTTAATGAAAACATCTCTAAATTAATATAAGGCAATATTTTGTCTCGTAGAGTTTCATAAAGCCATTCATTTGGCAGTAACAAGGGATCTTGGGTTATTTCATTATAACGATCAAAAATTGACCAAATTTCGATGATATATTTTAAAGCTAGATTTAGCTGTGATTGCAACGATTCATCAGTATGGATATCAACATTTTTCAAGTTTTGAGCGTTTTCCAGAATCCTGTTTAACCATTCCTTAAATAGATCTCTATAATAGTTTAGCAGAGGAGGCACATCTTTTATGAACCGAGCTTTAAAGAATTTATTCCAGTAAAAGATTCCTAAACGTCTGATGGTCTCTGTCAAGGTCAAATATTCATTAAGAGTGTTATAGATAATGGTATGCCATGAGTTCTGTAGTTTTGGCTGGGAAAAATCTAGGGACAGAATGGAATCCAGAATGAAATCAATGACATAATGTCTTCTTACTATCGCTCTGAGGTTTACTGGCAAATGTTCGAACAGTTTCCATTCTTTTTTATATGGTTCCCGATGTTTGACCAGAGTCTGTGCAACCTCAAAAGCATTGACCAACTCCAATTTGTTCTTAAAAGCTAAAAGTTTCAGCCCGAAATCCCCTAATTCGTGTTCTTGCATATTCGTTTTGGTAAAAATTGCGTGTAAAAGTGGTATTTCACCCTCAGGAAAACTTCTTCCTGTCCTTTCAAGCCATTGTATAAAGTTGTTTACTGTGTTCTCAACTTGCTGAAAATTTCCATCCCGTTGAGTACCCACCTCTTCTAATGTGACTTTCTGCTCCTCTTTTTCATTGTTAGGAATAGATAGCACCTCTTCATTGGTCATATCATGGTTCTCTTTTTCTTCCATCTGTTGTTGTTCTGAGGACAAATCTGAAGGTGAAAGCACAAAAAACGATTGTTCTTCCTCATTTTCTTGTGAGCCTCTCTCATTTCTCTCTAAAGGCACTGATCCTGTTTCTTGAGGTCTTGGTTCTGATGTGGTCTCCTCAGGACCCATTGGTTTCTGAATAATATCCTTTTCCTCGGCTTCTGGTTGGGCTGTAGATGTGGCAACTGATGGTTGTTCTGCTTTTTCATCAGCATGAAAAACAAATTTTTTAACCTTTTCCTCATATTCCTGCTCAAAGACCAAATTTTCAGCAGATTCTTCCAAGTTTTGTTTGGGGCTTGTTTCCAGAACCGTTCCCGTTCCTATTTCTTCATGCATAAGTTCTGGTGTAATTTCATAACCGGTAATATTGAAATTTTTTGCCAACCATTCCTTTTCAAAACCCCTGCTCCATTTTTGTTGTATTCCATAATCAAAAATATCGTATAGGTCCTTAAACACCCCTGCGATATCGTTATGGTTATGATCAATAATAATTTCGATCAAACGTTCTGTAAAGGCAGCTGACCTTTCTTCATTTAGCTGTCCAATCTTAGAAATGACTATATCTTTAATTTGAGGTTTTGTAAATGCCTTAAGATGAAAGACCTGATTTATGTAATCTTGTTGATAAGAGGGAATATTATATCTAATCTC
>JALUTL010000342.1 GCA_027016475.1 Candidatus Heimdallarchaeota archaeon | reverse complement strand
CAGCTTCCAGATTGTGATTGTCCAGCCCCAAGTTTTGAGCGAATTCTACAAGATCAGGGGATACAGACCCATATCGATTCAATCTTGCATCCAAATCAAATTGATCATAAAGGTTCTGTATCATTTTTTCTAGCTCTTCTTGATTAGGGATGGAAGGCATGAATCTGAAAATTGGTCAGACTATGTAAATTTTTCGGGGATTGAGTACGAAAATCCATTAATAATTTGTTGAAAAGTCAATTAAATGTTTTTCGTTCAACAGAATAGACATTTTAGAGTACAATATGCGCCTATTCCATTTTGTGATCCCGTCTGCGGGGCCGTTCTTGAGAGCTGTAGCGTTCTTCCAGCCATGGATCACCTCTTTGGTGATACCCTCGGACTTCCCAGAAGCCCCTTTCCCACACATCCGTAAATGTCATTCTTGTGAGCCATTTTACAGATTTCCACAGATAGAGTTGGGGAACAAGTGACCTTAACGGTCCCCCATGGTCTGGTTCCAATGGTTTTCCATCGTGCTCATAGGCCAGCAATACGTCATGTTCGTCCAAATATCCTCCAGTTAATGGAAGGGCGGTGGTGTAGCCACTATATGCTTCGAACGTCACAAATTTTGCTTCCGGCAGTGGCTTAACAATATCGACAATCGTTTTGAATGCAACTCCAGCAAATTTTTGGTCAAGAAGCGACCATGTGGTAACACAATGAAGATCAGACACCTGTTCAACTTTTGGAAGCTTTTTGAACTCTTCCCAAGTCCAAGTGATTGGATTTTCAACCAAACCATCCACTGTCACATCCCAATCTTTCCCATTGAACTTCGGAGTAGGTTCTACAGACAGCACCGGCCATCGTTTTGCTAAACGTTGTCCAGGAGGAATGCGTTTTTTTAGACGCTCTTCCTTGTCAGACAACGGCCCAAAATCTTCCAAATCAGCAGTTCTTACCTGCTTTCTAAACGGATTACGCATGGCCTGAATTGTATTTTTTTGATTATAAATCCTTGCTCAAAGGAAATTTAGAAGAAGCTGTCAAGAGATGTTTGTTTTTCTAGCTCTTCAATTTCTCTTGCTGTTTTCAAAATCAAAGGGCGATGTCGTTTAACAGAGAAACCCCTTTCCTCTACCAGAAAGTGAAGTATCTTGTCAGGGTCATAAGATCCAAAGGTAATTTTGGCCTTCTTTTCCACATTTGGGTTCAGGAAAATTTCCTTGATGCGTTCATAAGGCACATCCACTTCAGAAACCTTAGGTTCATGTTTCTTGATCTCATTGAAAGAGCCATATTTTTTGATCAGTTTGTAGGCTGTTTTGGGGCCAATACCTTTGAATCCATCAGGATTAAAATCGCTTCCCAACAAGATTCCTAGATCAATCAATTGTTCGCTGGTGATTTGCAAACCATCAAGCAGGTCTCGAAGATTAATTTCCTCAGGATTTATTGTTTTTATCCTACCGCTGGGCAATGTTCTACGTCCAGAAAGATTGAGGTTTCGAACCAAAGTTGGAGCTCCAAACAGAAGTGCATCATAATCCTGGGAAGCAGCCGCATCCACAACCCCATCTATGGCCATTTGGGCACATTGGGCTTCTCCTTCCCCCGGAGCGTCAACGACAGGAATCCCCATTGCCTTAAGTAAAATTTTTGAGTCTTCAACCATCTGTGGGGTCAAGTGACTTACCCTTGCAGCCAATCGTTTGGCGCGTTGGAGGTCTCCTTTTTCAAGAGCTTCTTCATATTGCTCTTTGGCCTGTGCCTTGATTTTCTTTCTTCGTTCAACTTCCTGCTTTTTAAGAGGGTCTGATTCGCCATCAAACACATAGACTATCTTGATTCCTTTTTGGAGAAGTTGTGAGTTTCTAGTCAAAAGGCCAATCAAATGCGAAGTCACACGTCCTTCGTTATCGGCCATTACCGCTCCAGAGCTGTCTCTGATAGAGGATAGAAACTGATAAAGAACATTAAATGCGTCAAACGCTATTTTTTTTCCCTTGAAATCATTTAACGATTTTTCTTGCCTGAATGGAATGGTTGAATATTCCATTAGGTCAGAAAGGTTTTTGACGCCCATACCCTTCCATATTGGGAATGTTCTAAAACTTGGGGATTTCAGGATGGAAGGATGTTCTAAATTAACCGCGTAGATGCGACTGAAAATCGGCACCCAATTTGCTAGAGGGGGATAGGTTTAGGTTCACGCTTTGTTTGAGATTTTACAGCCATCGGCTTGCAATGCCGATAGGGACCAGCCGCGGATGAAAAAACGGAATGGACTATTGAATTATATTGGGTATATCCTTCCGCCAATGCTACGTGGGCCCTGATTATGTATTTCAGCCCATTTGTTTCAACAAACTGTTTTGCAGCGTTGTAATCGAAACAAAAGACATCTGGCCCACGAGGATTTGTGAAAAACCCGTTGGTGTTCAAAGGATCTAAATATGATGGATTGAATGCTTCTACAGGATCATTGAACAGAGTTTCAAGAACAACAGGGTTTGTGACAGGATTTCCATCTTTTTCTAATTTGGAATAACGGATTGGATGACCCGTTTTTGGGATGCCCCCATGGCAGAAAAATGCGTGTTTTTTCTGGACGGCCGCTATAGGAAGTGAAGAAAAGAAATTTGAGATTATGGGCAATATCTGACTGTCGTAATGTTTTGCAACCACATCAAGAAATCCATAAGGTCGACATATGTTAAAGTCTTCATGATTGCCTCTGACAAGGATGAATGTTTCAGGTTCTGCAATCACCAATGTGGCCAATTCGTATATTGCTTCTATCTGTTTTTCACCACGATCAACAAAATCTCCCAAAAAGACAGTTTGTTTAGGACTGTGTTCATCATGCAATTTAACAGCCTTGCCCACTGTTCCTGCATCTCCATGAATGTCACCAATGGCATGAACTATATCTTCAAGTATTACTACGGGGGGTTGGTGTTGCAATTGTTCCGTAGCCAATTCCAGAGTGTTGGCAAATTCCTGTTGGGCAATCACTGTGTTGGTATCCTTGTACACTAATTAAGATTTGTGTTGACAAGGTGTTCCATCTTTTATGACAAGGGAATTATCTCGCTTGTTGCTGCTGATATTCAATTATTCGATCAATGCCTTCAGAAAGGCGCTCAGTAGATGTTGCGCAGTTGACCCGTATCTTTCCTGCACCATCTGGCCCAAAACGGGAGCCATGAACTACTTCAACACCTTTCGACACCAGCAAATCTTCACAACATTTGAGATCATTTTTGAGTTCCAAATCAGGGAACACAAAGAAGCTTCCATCAGGTAAAGGACAACTGTAACCAGCATCTTCAAAAACCTTGGATGCAAGCACAGTTGTTTGGTTTATCACCTGTTTGAATGACGCAACCCATTCCTGAACCAATGGGTTAGTCAATGCAAACTCAGCCACAAAGGAAGTCACAGGAGAAGGTGAAACAAGCAAATGTTCCACAATTTCCTGCATTGGCTTGGGGTTCGTCAGTTGTATAGACATAAAGCCAGATCTGTAACCAGCAAGACCATAGGCTTTGGAAAAGCCGTACAATGAAACTGTTCGATCATGCATTCCTTCCAAAGATCCAATTGACACGTGCTCTTTTCTAAATGCCAGAGGTTCATAGAGTTCATCTGAAAAGCAAATTATGTTGTAATCAATACATAGATCCCGAACCAGCTTGAGATCAGACATGCTTGGGACTGTACCTGTGGGATTATTCGGATTCGCAAATGCTATCATTTTTGTGTCTTTGTCAATTGCTTCCATTATTCTTTCATGATCCCATTGATACGAATCGTCCAAAGGAATCCATTGAATTTCATTGTTTTCAGATGAAGCATGGAAATGGATTGGTGGATAAATAGGATTGATGATTGCAACCTTACCTGATAATTGCGAAGCATATTTCATGACAGCATAGATACCAATCATAGTTCCGGGGATAATTTGGACTATGGCGTCATGAAGCCCCTTTTTGTCTATGAATTCTTTGACGATACCCAGTGTATGCCTCATGCCTTCCCGCGGCTGATAGTATGCAAATTCATCTTTCAGTTTTGCACGAATAAAATCAGCAATTCCCAGAGGCCCCTCAAAATCTATATCTGCAATGCCCAAACCTATGCCGTCCGCAGGTATTTTTTCATGCCATTTCAATGGGCAAAATTCTCGTAATTTTTCGATTGAAAGAACTTTCATTATTTCTCAGTTGGTGATGGCTTTCTTAAGTTATTCTGCTATCCTCATTCCTGCTTTTTTAGTCGTCCTCACCATGTTCATTGTCACTGGAGCTATTTGTATTCTGCTCAGAAATTTGCCAACCCAACGTGGCCATGAGCATATCGCCTTCTGTTCTTTCCATCAGGTAACGGGCAGTATCGATCTTTTTCCTGAGTGTACCTGCAATTTGCTTACCGAACTCCAATCCGGCAATCTCATCATAGATTTGCCCCATAGTTGAAAGAAAACCCCTTGCGACATCAATTCTATTTTCCAGAAGATGACGTAGGATGATTCGTCTAAGCTCACCAACAACATCTGCCAATCCGGTCAGCCAAAGCCATGGAGGAACATTGATATCATTAGGTGAAGGCAGAGGCGATCCAGAGACAATTGCGTACAGAATTTCAAATTCAGCATACTCTTCTATCCCCTGAGCTGGGGTGTTCCATCCAATTACAGGAGCCATGAGCTTCATCAGTTGCGCAAGTTGTTGTGCTAGAGATCGACAGGCTTCGATACTTTCATCTGCTGATTCACCTCGAACCAATTTTGAAATTCCCTTCCCTGATTCTCGATTGAGTTTTCTAGTCAGTTGAATAACCTTTTCACGATTGTTGTCCAATTCATCCAAATGGTTGACAATGGGGTTGATTAAGTCAGTTAAATTGTTTATTTGATGCAACAAGAAACAATCAAAAAGATTGAATTAAAAGATTGTGAAGTTGAAGGGCGGTAAATGAACGATTCTGGCAAGGTTCAGATTACAGGCACCGTCATTTCAGGTCTTGGAAAGGGAAAACACTTTATTCAACTGCCCTTATACAACGAAATTTTTTCACAACTGATCGGGCAACCACCTTTTCCAGGCACGCTGAATTTGAAGGTTAGTTTGGAGGATGGAAGAAAAATTGAACGTTTTTACCATGATAAGGGGAGACGATACATAGATTTGGAGTTCAATGGCCAGAAGTTTGGAGACATTGAAGTTTTACATGCAAAAATGACAGATGGAAACCAAAGCATTCCAATAGTTCTCGTTCGGCCATTGCTGTCTGAACACGACCTGACCGTTGTAGAGGTTGTTGCATCAGTCCAACTGCGGCAACATTTCAATTTGTCAGACGGGGACAAAATTACTCTTGAAATTGATATTGAAAAAAAAGCAGAGTAGGGCTTCAAACAAACCTATAAAATTATTAGCTCAAAAGTTCATCTATTGAAAATACTCCGATCCATAGATGACAACAATATGGACATACCTGACGAAATGTTCATCACTCCAGCAAAATTCAAGGAACTTCAGCTAGAAGGTTTTCCTGAATGGACATTGTTAAGCGCAGACGTAGTATGCAAATCATGGTTTGACACGATCGAATCTGAAGAGGACATAGTGCATCTTTTCGAAGAGGAATGGAAAAATGATACTTTGGGATGGTCAGAGCACAAGCATCTCAAAAAGGTTCAGAAGATCATCATTTTGGAACATAATTTAATGGAATTAGAGAAAATTGCGGCTCTACAGCTAGAATACTGGAAAAACCTCGAAAAAACACCATGGTTGTTCATCTATGATCGAGGAGCACGAAAACCATCTGATCCAACTGAAGGTATGAAATTCGGATGGTTTGGGTGGATACGGAATGGGAAATTGGTCTCCCTTCGTGCCAAAATTTCAAGAATGGCTGATTGGTTCTGGTTTATTGAGAACATCAATTCATTCAATATCCAAAAAACCAAAGAAGAGATCATAAAACAGGCAAGAATCAAAAAATCCGATTTGGATCGATGGGAGAAAAGAGCAAGAAAGGCAAATCTTTGGGATGAAGATGAATTTCTTGTGGATGGAGGAAGGATTCGGGTATTGAGGAACCATTGGAAGGTCAATTCAAATTTCAATAGGTCTGGCAGATTTGTAATTACCAACAAGCGAATACTTATGATCAGAAAAAAGTTTTTTTTGGCAGGTCTTTCACCAACGGCACTCCTGCCATTACCTGCCTTTGTTAGACCGGCAAACAAAGTGATAATGGTTGCTAGGCTAGTACAGAGCTACCTCGCGGTGCCGATACGGGCTCTCGCACAGGCAAGACCAGCATTGTCAGGGCTTTGGCCAGCCATTGCAGGGTTACTCGTATATGTTTCCTTCAATGTCGATTTATCTTCCATCATTGACCCAATAGTTGCCTTTTTTTCCAATCTGTCAGGAATAGGTGCATTGCTCCCTGCATTGTCATTTGGCGTCCAATTTGCATTGGAGCGTCCAGAAATACTTCCTTCATTGGCGGGAATGTACGCACTGTTCAGGCTAGGATTCATCAAGGCGTTTTTCAGAAGTGAAGAAATCGTGTCGTTGCCCTTCCACCAAGTCAGATATTTGCTTATCCATAACAATATGATTTTTGGAAGATGGGAAGTGAAAGGAATCAAAACGGTCGGGGCAAAAAAAGGGATTGAATATCGATTTCGGGTTTCGCATCATTCGGTCTCAAGAGATAATAGCCTACTTAAATTTGCCATATCAGTTTTTTCACATATTCTCACCCACGGGGAAATCATTGATCAAGAGGCAACAGCTGAGGAGATGCCTATTGTTCAGGAAGAGTCGATTTCGGATCAGGCAAGTACAAAAACATAATAAAGTTGGAGAAAAATCGGAAGGCCGTTATAGCCAAAAGGGCATAAGTCAGGGCCAAAGGCAACGAACCAAGCAATTCTTTCAGTTGTTGTAGAGCCCAACCTCCAAAAAAAGAGCCAACAAAGGTTACAATACCCCAAAGGAGATTGTATGTTCCTTGGTAGTTTCCAGCTCTTTCAGATCCAGCAATTTCAAGAATATACGTCTGCAATGCTGTGAATCCAAAACCTATCCCAATGCCTGCAATGATTTGGGCAGGAATCAAATGCCACCATTCAGTTGCGAAGGCAAAATTCAATGGAACAATTGTAAAAGTAATGAAACCAAAGAGAATAGATTTTCGTTCACCAATCCGATCAATCAAACCTCCTAAACGATATGACGAGATTGCTTGAACTATAGTACCTGTAATTGCTATCCATGCAACTTCAGAAACGGAAGCATCAATGACAACCTCAATGACTGTCGGAAAGTAGCTCCAAGCGAGACTCATCCAAAACCACCAAAAAAGGATGACAAAAAGAAACTGACGATATGTAGGATCCTTCAATGGAAGAAAGACATTCCCAATTTGAGGCGTGTCACTATTTGGATTTTTGATATCGATTATTATCCATGAAAGTAAGACCATCAGAAAGAAATTTATGGCTGAAATTGCCATTATGAGGCGATATTGTTCGATCTCTGAAATGTTGATGAAAGGGGCAACAAATGCGTAAATGAACAGGGCTATTGTGACATACATATAGGACACTCCTATAAGCCGGCCCATAAAGCCTCCTCTCCTACTTCCTTCAGTATAGTCTGCCAATGCCCCTTGCCATGCAGGTATCAACATTGACAATCCGAATGAATTTACTGCAATAGACAGAATTACCTGATTGGGATTATTTGCGATGACCAATGTTCCTGCACTGGCTGTGGCAATAAACGACCCTGTAAAAAGGAAAAGTTTTCTTCCCCTGCCATCTGAAACACGTCCCCAAAAAGGGCTAAATGCAGTGGAGAAGACATTTTGTACAGATGTCATCAGTCCCATCTGAATTTCGTCAGCACCCAATTTTTTGTTGTACAAGGGGATATATTGGAATGCCAAATTTTGCGAAAAGCTCAACATCATTTGAAAGAGGAAGTAGACCCATTTGGGACTTCGGTGACCTTTCTCATATATGTCGATCCCGTGTGCGAAAGCTTCAGGTGCAATTTCCACATCGATCAAGCTTTTTCATCCGTATTAAAATATAGGATTACGATCAATTTGAATTGAACATTCAATTTAATTTTGATGCTTTCCCCTGTTAGTCATAAAAAGCCTTAATCGTGGAACTTCACCAATAAGTAGATGAAACCATTTCCACATTTCTGTATCTCGATCCACAAAGTAATTGTCTTCGAAAATATTTTCCCGTATTTTTTGTTCATCATACAAAGGATGATCAAACACTAAAACACCCTTCGGATCAAAATCATTTTTCCATTGTTTCAATCTTTTTTTTGCCAATTCATCCTTTGTTTTCGGAACCAAAGTCTGAACCAAGACATCATTTCTAACGGAATATCCCAATCTTTGAAGAACCAGAGACAATCGGTTTTTAATTCCAGCTATACTGGATCTGTTTCCATTTGAAAGGATTATGCCCAAATCAACCAAAAGAAAGACATTGATTATATTCAAATCTAAGGAACCTTCAGCATCAATAATGATGCATTGATATTTTTGTTTCAACTCTGAAAGGAGTGCAAACAATGCTTGGAAATATTT
>JALUTL010000341.1 GCA_027016475.1 Candidatus Heimdallarchaeota archaeon | reverse complement strand
AATTATTTTTGTCAAAGAAGCGGTATTTGTTGAAAGCAACCTAATGCGTGCCCTTTGTGCCATAATCTTCTACCTTTATTGCAGTTAGTTTGCAGGTATTTTTAACTTTCTTATGGATGCGCGATGTTTGTCCAAGCAAGGGGAACCAGAAAAACAAGTTAAATCTTTGATCACATAATTGTAGTATGGCCAATGGATTAATTAATTTCAATTTTGTTTTTAGTATATGTCAGTTCAAAACCAAATGCCTCGTGTTACAACAGGAATTGAGGGACTTGACAGACTGATAGGTGGAGGATTCCCGCGAGAAAGAACAATTCTTATTGCAGGACCCGCAGGAGCAGGAAAGTCTACTTTTGGGTTGCAATTTCTATATTCTGGGATCATTCAAGAAGACGAGCCAGGGATTTATGTTTCATTTGATGAAACCTTGTCCAATGTTCGAGCAGATGCAGCATCCTATGGATGGAATTTAAAAGCATTGGAAGACCAAAATTTGCTGGCCATGGTTGATGGATTTAGTGGTAGGGCAGGAGTTTCATCAAATGAACGATATCAGACCAAATTGGAAGTTGATGAATTGCTGACACAATTGATTGCTCTGATAGACTCTGTTGGAGCGGAAAGAGTGGTAATCGATTCAATTACAGCTTTGGCTTTAAGTGTAGATGATGAATTGCTAATAAGAAAGGAAATTCTAAAATTGTCTGCTGTCATGTCATCCTTAACCTGCACAACTCTAATGATATCAGAAATGCAATCCGATGCAGAAATTTCCCGTTTTGGTGTAGAAGAGTTTATGGCCCAAGGTGTAATCACTCTCAAATACCAATACCGTGAACGAGGGTCAAGAAGCTTACAGGTTCGAAAAATGAGAGGAATAAAGCACTCTCTTGCAGAATGCCCATTTTTGATAACATCTAATGGAATAGAAGTGTATCCTGACGAAGAGATTTATGATTAATAAGTTGAAAAAATATAGCCATTAATTTATCTGCACGTTTCTTTCAATCTTAATCCGGAGATGGTTTTCTAGGCCCACACAGAGTGTTTGACTGCATTACAACACATAAGATTTAGAGGGATTAGTTCAAAGTGAACATGCATAATATGCAAATTCCTAAATCTTTGTTCTCTAGGAAACTAAACCATGTTTTTTGGTTGGTGTATGCTTTGATTAGGTCATTTCACTTTGAAAAGACTCCCTTCCCATCACATTCATATACCTTCTTCTGAATTTTTTATCATATGGACAGTTTAGATATTCTAGATGAGGCTTTGGGACGACCAAGCGTGATCGTTGATGAAAATAAGCTTTCAATAGAATATTTGCCACGACATCTCCCATTCCGTGATGATCAGCTAAAGGCATTAGCAGGATACTTTGGAGGAATACTTTATGGACAAATTGGAACCAAACGAGCAATCATCACAGGACCGGTTGGTTCAGGAAAAACATCGATTTCAAAAAAATTTGGACAATGGTTAACTCAAAAAAGTAAAGGATTAGGCAAAGAAGATGTTAGGTATATTCACATCAATTGCAGACGGTCAAAGACACCGTTTATGATTTTATTGAATATTGCCCGAGAACTCAATTCAAAAATTGCCAGTAGAGGCTATGCGGCGGATGAATTGCTAGAAATGATTGTTGAAATCCTGGAAGCAGAGCAATCAACTTTAGTTTTGGTGTTGGACGAAATAGAGTATATAATTCATAAAGGGGGAGTTGAGCTTTTATATGCACTAACAAGAACTTCCGATGACCGACACAATGCCAAACATCAAATTATTCTGATACTTATTGCAAGAAATTCGCATTTTTTGAAATATTTGGACAGTAGCACAACAAGCAGTTTGGGAGCTCCAATAATCCCATGTCCATCTTATTCAAAATCTCAGCTAGAGGGAATTTTGAAGAACAGAATAGACGAATGTTTCCGTCCGGGGACGGTGACAAAGGAAACAGTACATTTGATTGCGGACATTGCAGAAAAAAGAGGCGGAGACGCAAGACATGCATTGGAATTATTGTTGATTGCAGGAAAATATGCAGATCAAGAAGGAAGTACGATAGTTTATCCAGAACATGTAAGAAAGGCAAAAGCAAATGTAGACCCTTCATTATTGAGAGATGCATTGCAAGATTTGGCTGTGCACAAGCTTCTTTTGCTTTATGGGATTAGCAAAAAGCTTCGGCAAACAAAAGCAGCATATATTACTACAGGTGAAGCGGAACAGTCGTATATTTTAGCAGCCGAAGAATATGGTCTCAAGCCAAGAAAACACACACAAGTTTGGGAATATATTCAAGAATTGGAATTGCTTGGAATAATCAATACTGAAAAGTCAGGCATTGGACAAAGAGGAAACACCAAGCAGATTTCAATACAGGACGCAAGCGCGTATGAATTAGAACAGGAGTTGATTCCACGATTAGAGACGATAAGTATTTCGTTCAGGAAATAATTTCTAAACCACTTCCTGCAATTGAAGAAGTGTTTGGAAGTGTTGGAAAGGTTAAAATCCTATCAATTCTAGCATCTGAAGGAGAGTTGAACGTAACTGCGATCTCTAAACGAACAGGGCTTAACCATAGTAGGTTGAAAGAACATTTGGAAGATTTGAAAAAAATAGGAAACAGATTAAAAGTTGAGTACATGATGAGACCGGATAGAGGAACCCCACCTAAGATTCAAGAGCTTATTATTAAGGATATCTACAAGAAATTCCTAATAGCAAATGGATA
>JALUTL010000340.1 GCA_027016475.1 Candidatus Heimdallarchaeota archaeon | reverse complement strand
AATTGCAAGTACGTCCTGTTTTGACTTTCATTAATTTCGTAACCCATGTCAACCACCTCTCAGAATAAGTAGGGATGTAATTAAGGCAATAATTAATATCCCGCTTGAAATTAACATAAACGCAAGGTTAAACTCTTTAATTCCAATCATCAATTCATCAATGTCTCTCCCCTCACTGGTTGAGATGCGCTTGAAATTGTCTGAGGGACGAAACAAAAGAATTGATATTCCTAACACAATTGCAAACTCAATTAGTCGAAAGGTAGTTTCAACAGTTGCAACTCCCCTTACCATTGCCAGAATATTTGTGACAATCCCAAAAACTCCTATAATGAATAAAGCCGCACTTACAATCATAATTTGATTGCCAAATATCCAAAGTTTTTCGGCTTCATCATCATCGAACTCATAAGTCATAACCAACACGAAAACTAGTCGCATAAAAATATTTAACCAAAATTTAGGAACAATTGATCGGTAGTCTACTTTTTTTAGTTCCAATTTACATGTGTCTAACTTAGCTTTCATAAACTTCAATCGTTCTTTGTTCCACATTCGTAGCAATAAACTGCATGCAGAGGGAGGGGGAGCCCGCATTTAATGCAATACTTCGTTGAGGAGGCAGTGACTGGAGGAAAAATTGTTTGGTTTCCTTCATCCTGTATTTCTATGTTTTGTAGAGGTGGGGTGTAACCTGATCTAGAATAGACTCTTTCATTAACTGTTGAAAGGAACATTCCCAAAGGCTCGAGTGCAGTAATGGTCTTTGATTCCATGTCCAGCTCCAAAGGATATCCCAAGTCGAGTATCAACCTTTTGACCAGCTTTTCAACTTTATCCGGGGTAGACTCAGCCAATTTTGCAACTGTCGCAATTGGCTTTGAATGGGGAAATGGAGGGTTATTCATCAGATTAAGAACTCTGATTCTCAGTTTATTTGCAGAATAAATTTCTGCAATGATGGACACCATTATGATGCCTCCGAAGAAAGCCAATGGAAATGCACTGGTGAGAAATGAAATTAGTAGTAACAATGAGGCAATGATTAAACCGATCTTATTGTTGGTTGTAATGTCATCATTTGAAACGCCCAAAATGTTATTCTTTGATTGAATTGGACGGAATGTAGGTCGAATACTCTCTTGTTGCCCCTCAGTCACCTTTGGAGGCTCTTCTCCGGTGTGGACAACTACTTCTTCTTTTACCAAACTGACCATGAGCAAGATCAAATAAATGGGTAAAGCAAACTGAATAATTATCCAGAAGAATGTAAAACATATTATGGCTGCTACAAGGGCGATCAAAAGGTTTGGACTAGCCTGAGCCGTTACAAGATGAACTTCAAGCATGGTTGGTGAAAGGTTGGTGATTTGCAACCTATAGTCTCCTCGCTCTAATCCAAGGAATTGAATATGTACTTGAATCCAAATCTCGTTAGTATCGTACAACTGCCAAGTTCCGTTTTCCCATACAAAAAGTGACAGTGCTAGATGGATTGCCTGATCGTTGTCATTCGGATCAAATGCGAAAAACCCTATTTGTGTTTGTTCTGAACCAACAACACTGAAATATAAATCGTGTGTCTGATTCGAGCTAATTTGAGCTCCATGAAGGATAGGATTTGAAGATCCAACTACAATGGCGAAAAGTACGAATATGACAATAACGAACTGTGTAGTTCTTTTTGTCACCCATTTGACATGCGAGAAGAACCGATCAAGGACGAGCTTGTTTTTCTTCATATTTTTAACTACGTTGGACTTGCTTATAAACATTTCCAATTTGTTTATCCTAAAAGGGTAACAAAAATGAAAAATGTTTTTTAGAACTTCCTTTTGTGCTATTTGTGAGATTTTCCATGTTGCAATTGCTTGTCATTTCCTTGAATTTTTTCAGAGAATGAATCGATGAAATTTTCAAGCAATCTTTTCAATTGATTTTGTAGAACTGTTATGCGTAATGGAAAAATAATGGCTGTTATTCCTGCATACAATGAGGAGCAAGTAATTGGCAAAACCATCCAACAGGTTAAATCATATGTTGACAAAATTGTGGTGATCAATGACGGTTCCACCGATCGAACCAAAGAAGTCTGTGAAGAATTGGGCGTAGCAATTGTATCTTACAGACCCAACAGAGGGAAGGGATATGCTATCTATCAAGGAGTTCAATATTTTCTCAAATCTGATTTTGAATTCCTGTTCACGATTGATGGCGATGGACAACACCGCCCGGAATACATCCCTTTGTTCTTGAAGAAGTTTAGGAATGACCCTGAAGTGGGAATGGTAATTGCCTCCAGGTTCGGAACAGAGGATTGGATATACAATATGCCGTTTCTCAGGAAATTATCAAATCTGCTCTCACGCTTCGGCCTGTGGATTCTCTACAATGGATTTATCGTAGAGGATCCTCAGAATGGTTTTCGAGCATATCGTAGAGAAGCTGTAAAGCGTCTGAACTTTTCTCAATCGCGAAGAAAGCGATACGGTTTTGAAGCAGAAACAGAAGTGCTTATCGATGCCAGAATAAAGGGCATAAAAATTTCTACGATCCACTTGCCTTCGATCTATTTTGAGGACAGAAAATCGAAGTTCTCACTGTTTCGAGACACATGGACTATTCCTGGAGTTATGGTTAAGCATTTTTT
The DNA here is from genome assembly GCA_027016475.1 of Candidatus Heimdallarchaeota archaeon. Lineage (GTDB taxonomy): Archaea > Asgardarchaeota > Heimdallarchaeia > Heimdallarchaeales > Kariarchaeaceae > WAKA01. The sequence goes on along the minus strand of JALUTL010000340.1, from coordinate 106 downwards.
CAAGAGAAAACCATGGCTGTATCGCCATAGGTTCAAATAGCTAATCTTTTGCCTTTTTCCATACAGTTCCTGTTTTCAAATCTTCCAATTGGTAGCCGATGGCTTT
>JALUTL010000339.1 GCA_027016475.1 Candidatus Heimdallarchaeota archaeon | reverse complement strand
GCTCATACATGTGAAACATTCCATAAAATATTGGTGATTGAAATTAAGTTTATAAAAAAAAATGAAGCTTTGAGTACTTTTACATTTTTTTTTGAATTGATGAAGACAGATTCATTTTTTTAAGTTTTTATTGTATGTAATCAAAACTATACTAACCATGAAGCGAATCGTAGCCATTATGTTTACCCTCCTGCTATTTCTGGCAGGGATTGGTGGGGCTGCAACATTTGGCCTTCCAACCCCCCCTAAGACAATCCAAGAAGTTTTGCAGGAAAATGCAGTTGAAGCGTACTACACCTCGAAAGATGCTGTTCAAGCATCACCAGGTTCTAACCATACATTTGAATTTGCCTTGATCAAGACGGATACTGGAGCAACAGAAGAAGTGTTCACAATTTCAATTTTCATCAAAAAGAGTCTTGTTGGAGTCAATCTGCTGGACACCAACTTCAAATGGACAGATTACATAATCGCCACCAAAAACGGAACCGACATTACTTCCACTTGGAACAACTTTACAACATATCTTCTTCCATCTGCCATCAAAAAGAGCGCAGCAGGAACAGAAGAAAGCACAATCGACTTTTTCCTCAGCAATCCAGGAGCGTTTGGATCAAATGTAACTGTCCAAGATGCAGGAGATAGCATTCACATTATGTATGACAACAGCAGGGATGAAGGCAATGGTACCACATCAATAATGTCAATAGGCTTGACCTACCAAAAGCCATCAGCTGATCAAGCATTTCCTGCAATTCAGAATTATGTCCGAGTAATCAGCATCAATTCAGACAGTGGTCTTGTTGAACATCGGTTAGAGTTCTCAGGATACCATTATAACATAAATTACACCTACGGCTTGCTTGAGCTTACGGATGTGCCATCAATGCTCAAGATCCACAAAAGCTTCAAATATGCCGGCCTTGAAGCAGGCAAGAAGTTTTCCTATGACATCAGAGATGCTCAAGGAAAAGTCCCCGCCCAGTTCCAGTATTTCCAGAAGCTCAACGCAACAATGTCAAGCACCATAGACTTGACCATTCCCAAAACCCCGGGAAATGAAACTCTTGCATTCGACAACGCAGAAGAATACTTTGACCTCACAGTCGACGGAAAACCCATCAACATAACAAGCACTTTCGGATACAATTTCTCATTTCTTGTCATGCCGGTCAATCTTGAGACAGATTCAGGGATAGTCAATTTCTTCAAATTCTACAATGGAACATTCAACACTACCCTTGGGGGCAAAATCGCTTGGGACATCATGTCTGATCCTGAAAAGAAGGAATTTTCAACGCTTCATTTTGTTTTCAAGGAATCAGTGAATGCAACAAGGGAGCAACATATCACTGTCCTTTATATGGCAGACATCGGTGTAGCAGCAACAATTGGTCTGAGTGAGTATGATCAAGGCCAGGTGATCAATGAGCTCTACATCACGCTCAACACAACCAGAACAACATATGACATAAGCAACTATGACTTTACAGGCATTCTGTTCCATGATGACCCTGATGCAGGAGGAGGTCTTACAGGCATTCTTCCAACACCGGTCTCCTATTGGTTCATTCTTCCGTTTGCCTTGATCCCACTCATCAGGAAAAAAACCATCAAGATCTAAAGTCGTAATAGAGACCCTCAAATCTTCAAAATGCAATTAAATGTGCATCCGTTTTCCTGATTATAATATCGATTGTTCAATAACCTGCTGCAAAATTGGATTTGCATGGAGTTTGAATTTCGTCCATTGGAGAGAGAAATCAAATCACATTCATTCCTTCTGTCTACCACATGGTGAAGGCTATGGTTGATTTCGATGAGAGTTGACCTTGTTGAAGGTAAGCCATTACCTGCAACGTTTGAGCTTGTGTTCCAGAAAGTATTTCATTCAAGCAAGAGTTGAATTAGTCATCATCGTAATTTCGATTTTCGGAACATCTTCAAACTCTTTTCCCACTTTTTTGTATTACAATCGAAAAGTTTTTTTCCCCACAACCCATGCTTTCACAAAAGCATTTCACCGGTTTGTTCTTCATAGGTATCCTGGTGATGTCCGGGGTTGCCCCCGTGCTCGCTGATACCTTCGAGATTTCGAACACCGTCATCTCACCCCTTGTGGTGCAGTTCGGAGACTCTGTGGAGAAGATGGCCGCCATTGTGGAGCTGAAATCAAACTTCCCTCGCGCTCGTGTCGTGGACTTTTCTGCATACCACAGGATAGTGTCTTTCACAGGCCCTATCATCTATGTGGGCCACAGCTCTGATTCTGGAATACAGTACTATGGCAGAACAGTCTCGTGGGATGTACTGGCGAACATGATCCGCATTTCCAAGGCCAACAGCTACTACATGTTGGGCTGTGAATCTTCCATAATCACTGAACTGACGCAGAATACTGGAAAGACTATTTTTTCATTCAGACAGAAAGTTGATGCAATAGTTAGTGCTTTGACAATCAAATTAATAATTGAGGAAAAGCCTATGACAAGTGTGATGTCCCTCATCCTTTCAAGATTTTCACAAATTTTGGAACGAAATGCACCTTCTCCCTTTGGACATTGTTCATCCAGTAGGTGTTTGGTATGACAATGTGGACATTAAGAAATGGCTTTGGGCAGGATTTTGGATTGATATACTTTTTGATACCATACTGCTTGTATTAACAGGTACTGGATATTCTGTAGCTTTTGCTGTAGAAAATTCATGGATGCTTACATTTATCGTCAAACTGTTGAATTCTTTCAGGAAGAGGTCGGCTTGGACTTGTCCAAGAAATATGACCTGTTTGTGGATACTGTAGTTACGGAGGGTCTTTCGGGAAGCCTTACTTGGGCAAAATTTGTGATGTCTATCTTGGGATCTTCGACTACCTATATTGACATCTGAACTGCTGATCGATACAGGAAGTTGGCAAGAGTGGGCAGCATTCTGTCCATGTAATGAGCGTCAGTGGCATCTTCATTAATGTTGATTTGATCCAAGATTCAACAACTTGGATATTGAGGGAAAAATACGAACCAACTCCCAACCCTGCCCCTCCTCGCAATTGGAGGTAGCATACAAGAGGAATGACCATGCGGCGGATTCTGTATTTTTACTTTTTGCTGTGGCCTATATTGGGGATACCTTTGGCTTCTATCGATAACATAGCTCTACTTATCTTTCTTGTGTCAATGTTTATAATAGCCTTTATTGCTTCATACCCAAAAATCCAGACCTTAATAGAAGAAGACCTCACAAAGAAGTTTGGGTATCTGATGCCATATCCACCATATATTACAGATCGTATCAACTCAATGAAACGAAACAATTTGATAATGCTTGGCATTTCATACCTTTTTGTAGCATATATGCCTTTCAGATTCAAAGACTTCGATTTGCATTTGATAATTATAATGGTGGCGTTTGTAGGTTTAGGGTTGACATGCCCAATATTTTTGGCAATAAACCTAAGTAAGTATCGCATTCTGAAGAAGTATGCAAAGGAAAACCCAAGCCTTCTGATGCCGATGGGCCCATTTGGAAAAAAACAAGCAGACCAATAATCGCCTTAGTCTTAAAGTGAAAATTAATCCTTAACCGTGGTCAACATGTGGCTCGAAATCTGGCTAAATCTAGCCACTCTTCAGCAATCTCTTCAAAAAGGGTGTCATCTGCTGTTTTTCACACAGTCTTTCTTTGTTTAAATAACTAATGTGCAATCTATGGGCACCCAAAACTAAAGGTATCAACCATCGGCCCTTGCCTCCCGCAAAGCTCAGCCAGAACCAACTGGTGCAGGCTTGCCCTGGACGGCACATTCCGTCTTTGTAAGCTAACCAGAGAAGTTAGCATTGTGTGCCTCGGTCTGGATAGTTCAACTACTGCCGCTGAGTTACCAATGGCAAAATTTGACCCCCAGAAGCTAAGCTGCTGCAACTGGGTCATCACCAGGGACGTATCATAAGGATCAGTATGGTCAAGATACGCTCAGGCAAAGGCTGGATCATCTGATCTAGTGCTGTCTGAGGTGAAACAAGGTGATAATCATGACACAGGAAACAACAAATAGTTCATCCTCAGAAAAACAAGATGAGTCCAGCGGTTCTGGACAGAAGAATGTCAGAGCCTACTATGTGAGACTGAAAACGGCGTATCCCAAATAGGTGGCTGATGCAGTCAAACAGTTGATGAACATGAGCAGCAAGCTAGCCAACAATCCTCATTATTACCTGTCCATTGAGAAGTTCGTGGAACAGGACAAAAGGATTAGCGAGAAAAGGCTGTATACGCATCCTGCTCAGTACAAGGCGAATTTAGTCCCAAGAACCCGCCCCGAGCCAACCTGCATCAATCAACGTACCTTCATGTGGTAACAGCCTACCAAGGCAGAAAAACACGCAGGGAACAGTTTGAAAAGATTCTGGAGCAGACGGGCAAACATCTTGAGTTCGCACTGTTCGGTCGGTCACCCTTCATGGAAAATCAAATCTCCAAATACTACAAGGTTGAGTATTGGTATGCCAGAAACTTGGTGGCAGGCGCCGGCCGTCAGTTGACGCATCCGATTCCCGACCTTTCTCCATTCTTGAGCCAGCTGGAGACCCTTTTGAAGGCATGGCGATCCTAACTCTTTGAGCCGGTAACGGACGGGGGGCGGGCATTGCATGCCAAGGCTGACTACATGGTCTCCAATCCCCATAAGGTGCTTCAAGTCTTGGTAGCCTTCAATCAGGCATGCTGCGGCAGGAGCCCAAGTGAGGCAGAGAGCTGGCAAACATTGAAACAGCTGGTGGAGAGCTTCAGAGGCAATTGGAACTTCCATTCGGCGTTCAGGGATCTGATCTGCTACCTCCTGAAGGATTGGAATCCGGTCATTGACCCCAAAGCCCTGTTCCCCTGACCCGTGTTTGGCCCATTGCCCGTAAAACTGGTGATGGGGTCAAAATATGTGGTGAGACGCCCCGGCAGTGCCGAGATGATGACCCAAATGCTCAGGGACGGCAAACTGATCATTTTGCAGTTCAGGGTAAATATCGATTCCAAAAAGAGATGGGTCGATGCAGAGGTCATTCTGCACAAAGGAATCAAAAACTGGATCAAAGAGGGGGCGGTGCTGTAAAGCTTTGAGCTGATAGTTTCCCCCAACGGCAGGGTTGTCCCCATCGCCATCCTTCGGATGTCCCCCTTCCTTTCGGCACTCAGGTTCGCAGCTCACTGTCCCGCAGACCAAGGTTCTGGGACTGAACATCAACCAGATCGGCAAATACATGCTCAGCTTCAACATTGAGGCAGAATTCCCCGAGCTTGTTGCCCTGTCATAAGCATATTTTGCAGTGAACAGGCAACTACAGAGGGTGCAGAGCAAAGCAGTCACGACAGGTTCCCTGTGAACCATCCGGGAGATGAAACGGCTCAACAGGCGGAAAAGAACATTCTGAAGCAGATCTGGCATGAGTGCCTCAGGCCATAGCATCCGTCATCATCAGCAGCAACGCTGCGACTTTGGTGGTGGAGGACTTGAAGCTTAAGTCTCGAGGTCTCCCTACTGGGTTGGCCAAGGCCGTTTCAACCATGCCGCAACAGCCAGGGCTGGTTGAGCAGGGCCTTGTCATCTGTGAAGCCAATGGGCATCCAGTCCAGCTGGTCAGGCAATCAACACAGACACTCAATTTCAAGATGCATACAGAGTGCGGAGGGACGATTGACCGCATCATCGGGCAATGGGATCATGCCCCGTGCCTTCAATACGGCGACCGGGTCAATACCCACAGAAATGCTGCAATCCTGCTGGCCAGCATCATTCAGTAAGGCTTATCCCTCGGTGCCATGGGCTGCCGCATGGCATGGATAAGGACTTTCGTGGCAGAGGTGCCTTCTCTGCGATGGGCTACGGTCTATTGGAGGTGAAGATCCACTTGCATGATCATGTCGCGTCCCATGATCGTTGCCTGTGATCCTGCAGAATCATCTAAATCTGGTTCATGCCGCGGATGGCTAGATTTAATCAGGTATGATGGAATGCGAAAGCGAGATAGTTCATGAAACAGGCTGTTCAAGTTCCAGGTTGTTGTGCTTACCCTGCATTGCTCTTCCATTACAATCCATCCTAGTTGTCACGCTTGTTTTTTATCAATATGATTTTCCTTTTTGGATATTGGTTGTGTTTATTCCAATAAATCGTCCAGTCTCTCTAGGGGACTGATTCAGCCGCTAAAGCATATTCTGCCTTAGGCTAATTGGCAAGATGATTTCGTCACTATTCCATGACCATCACTTCCCAATTCGGGCTATAAGCTCATACAGTTGCTCAGGGGTGTCCCAACCTGCAAACAGTCTGTGATCCACCCGAACCAAGTGAAGAAAGCGGAGAGCCTGTTTCCTGTCCTCATCCGCCAAAGCTGCGAACAGCTCAAACTCATGAATGCCTTCGAGACGATCGAAAGCACAGAAAACTGGTGTCATTTTTTTTGTGTTCCCCCTTTTTGAAAGGATGGTGCCCTAATGTCTCCACCATGTGCAAAAACGGCTGCAATTTGGAACAGTGCCATGGATGGGAATCAAACAGTCGTCTATGGATTGGACGTGATGAACAATATGTCGACTTGACATTCATCAGATATGCATCCAGATCAAGCACCAGTTCATTGGCCAACATGTTCAGATAGTGCCTGACTGCCCCGCTGCCCCATAACATAATGGGTGAAAAAGCTGATGGGGGAACTTACGTCAATGTCCATTCTTGTCAAATCCATTGTGGAAATCAGAATATTTCCATCGCTTTCCAACTGCGATCCAAAGAGGAAGTAGAGTTCAGAAATTTTGGTTCTGTCTATTGCAATCGGAATCTCATCCACCTTGCCGGTCATGATCAGATCAAAGTACATGAGCATTGAGGAACGCCTGTTGACATAGTCGGTTCTGCAATGGTCGGCAACTACTCGCATAACTTCTTTTTGGGATTGGCTATTAATATAGTCAACAATGGGGGAAATGAACTTTCCCATCCTAAGTTGAAATGAAGAGAATTGTTCAATTTCAATGACTCCACCGGGTTTGGAGAATGATCTGAAATTAGTGTACTTTGATTTGGACTGTGCATTCCACACAAGACGATTGAATTCAGTCGGGTTTCTTATCGATGGTCAATTTTTGGTAGGGAACCAATTTAAATGATTTGCATACCTGCATTCACTTTTAATTATCTCCCCTTCAAAACCTTATATTTCATAACGTAAACATTAATTTGTACAGCCCGGAAAGAACCATTGTTTGGATCTGGGACTGTATGGGCAAGATTGTACAGGCAAAAAAGTAGTCCCAAAGGGATCATCCTGATGGAATAGCGGTGAAATCGTCTCACCAAGTCGTCTGAAGTTGCTTCAGCGGTTGAATGGGTTCCTATCGAAACTTGACGATAATCCCTCAGCACATTCAGCAGATGGCACAGCCGATCACCATGTGTCGCATTCACCCCTGCTGACCTACTCGTCGCCTGAACCAACCCCTTCAATAAATCAAGATTCACCACCTCTGACACTGGTACACCTCCCAAAACCTCCTCAACATTCTTACCAATAGGAACAAAAATCTCATTGTACACTGTCAGCAAATAGACTGAATCATGTGTCCCAAATAACTCATGAATCGATTCCGACTCCGAAAACTCAACCCCCGACATCCCCTTGACCACAAAATCAACCAACCAGAAAAAACGACGGAATACCAGCTCTGTCACAGAAAATTCTCTCCCAACCAATTCCAAAGGAACAAACCCACTCTCCAGACAAACACGCCCGTCAAACCAATAAAAGCCCATAAACTACATAGACAACCATCATTAATAAAGTTATGAAGATTCTCCACTCTCAGCCCCCAAAATCACTGATTCAACCAATCAGTCACAAAAATACACCTTTGGGATTCAGTAATTCTTCCAAACTGCTAATTTTCCCATGAATCCTTACGAAACAATTATATCCCTCAATTCAACTACAAAAAATGCCCAACGGCAAATGTCAGAGTAGCTCAGCTGGTTAGAGCGCAGGACTCATAAGGTAATCTGAAGGCAAGATTTCTAACCAGAGTAATCCTGAGGCCGGGGGTTCGAGAGACATTCCCTGAGGGGTGTGTTCGGGATTCCCCCCTCTGACATTTTTCTTCTCTTAGTTTTCAACTGTTATACCATTAGTGGAGAAGTATTCCGTGATAGAAATAATAGATTGCAATGATTGCAGCACCAAGAAGAGATGACCAGACTATCCACTCATTGGGTTCTTTTGGACGGATTGCAAGACTTGATCGTTTCTTGATTTGTATATAAAATAAACTATTGCGAAAAGTATCAGAAGGAAATATATATGGTGAAAAGCAACGTTTCGCTCTAGTTCTTCAATTGATCAAAAGGCCTCCTCTTTTGCTTTTGGATGAGCCGACAAGTGCTTTGGATTTCGTTACCAAATCAAAAATGTTTAGATTACTTAAAAGGCTTTAAGAGAAGCAGAAAATTACTATTGTCACAGTTACCCATGATCCTTATGTCACTGTTTTTGCTTCAAAGATAATTTACCTATCAAAAGGTATCCTCCGATCGATACATTGGCAAAAAGAAGCGAAAGTGTTTGATTCCTATTTGAATGCTGTTGAAACGCTTCGATCTTTTTTCAGAGGATATTTCAAAAGTTTAAGGATTGATCCTGACG
>JALUTL010000338.1 GCA_027016475.1 Candidatus Heimdallarchaeota archaeon | reverse complement strand
CTGGTAGGCTTTGTGAAGGATGTTGGTGTCACTATCCAAGAAATAGACTATATCCTAAAAAATCTCAAAAAATGGATGAAACCGAAAAAGAAATTTGCAGGCCTCCTTGCCTTTCCTGCAATCAGAGCAAAAATCTATCCCATGCCGCGAGGAAGAACGCTGATAATCACTCCTTGGAACTATCCTGTCTTGCTGACATTAGTGCCTTTGGCATACAGCATCGCCGCTGGCAACACTGCAATCGTGAAACCTTCTGAGATAAGCGACCATACATCCGCCGTCATCAGCAGGATAATTGCAGACACATTCCAGCCGGAACATGTTGCTTGTCTGCTGGGCGGCAAGGAAATAGCCCAACAACTAATTCAAAAAAAATACGGTCTCATTTATTTCATCGGCAGTGAAAGGGTGGGACGAATAATCGCTGAACATGCAGCAAAAACCCTTACCCCTACAGTCCTTGAGCTGGGAGGAAAATCTCCCACCATCGTGGCTGATGCCAAACACCTGAAAACAACAGCAAAACGCGTTCTCCTAGGAAAATGGGTCAATGCAGGTCAAACATGTGTCGCGCCTGACTATGTCCTTGTCAGACAGGATATCCACCATCAACTCATCAATACTTTGATTGAGGAAGCAAAAAAAATGCAGATGGACAATCTGGGACTGATGAGCAAAATTGTCAACGAAACTCATTTTGACAGGCTGATGTCTCTCCTTGACGGCTTGGACATCGCTTATGGAGGTAAAACGGACGAAAACCAGCTCAAAATCCAAATGACTATAATAGACAATCCACCCTTGGATCATCCAATCATGCAACAAGAAATTTTTGGCCCCCTGCTTCCCATAATTCCCTATAAAACAACCGACCACATGCTTGCAATCATTAGCAGAAACCCTACTCCACTTGCTCTCTACATCTTCTCATCAGACAAAAATATGGTCAATGAGGTTCACTCAAAAATACAGTTCGGAAATGGATGTATCAATGATACCCTCTTCCAATTCGGCGTGCCGGGACTGCCAATCGGTGGTGTTGGATCATCAGGCTACGGATACAACAAAGGCAAGGAATCATTTGATGAATTTTCACGGGCCGTATCCATCCTTGGAAAAACAAGGAAGGTGGACACACCGTTTTTCTATCCGCCCCATACACGAATGTCAAAATGGTTGGCTTCATTGATCTTCAAGAAGAAAATATGATCGCCCTCCTGCTGACAAGTTACTTTCCTTATGGATACTGTTTTGATATGTCCTTATATCCATCAATTGCACAGACAGTACCAAAAATGAAAAATGCAACAAATGAAATGAGGAACAGCTCTGGTGCCGCAGTGCGCAGGTTAAGCTCAACATATGTACTCAGCCCTGCTCCTACTGTCAAGCCTCCGGCAAGTATCTCTCGCCCTTTACTCAAAAAATACCCTGGCCCAAGAAGGAAAAAGTTCAGGATCGCTCCAATCAATGCTCTTGTGTTCATACTATTAATTCCTGTGGATCCGATTGTCCACACCATGATATAACAGAACAACCTACAAATAATGTCTGTTACCAAATGGTAATATGAACGAAATCTCACAAATCATCGCAAAATGCCCCGTCGAAGTCGCAATGGATCTTCTCGGAAAAAATGGTCTATCCACCTCATCAGGGAATTGTTTCGTGGCAAAACAAAATTCTCTCAGTTCCTCTCAGGCATCAACGGAATTTCAACAAAAGTGCTTGCCCAACGACTCAGGCAGCTTGAAGATAACGGCATCCTAACCAAAGTGATCACAGAAAAGGATCCGCTGTCCATAAACTACTACCTGACTGACAAAGGCTTGGCCCTCCAAAATCTCATTCTTGAACTTTCATTCTTCGCAATCAGACAATACCCGGATCAAGTGTTCGCATCGTCTGTCCATCAATTCGAATTGGCTGAACAGGAGGCAAAAGCAAGATTCACCAACCTCCTTTTCACTATGACACTTTTTTCCACAAGTCTTTATTAGTCAATTCAGACTATTACTATCATGTTAAAACAAAACCTTTCCCTTTGGAAACGATTTTGGAACCTCCCCTGGTATACCAAGGCGGAGATTATGGTGTTCCCGAACATCGCCTTCAACTACTACATTGCAACATTGGGTTTCCCCGCAATCGCATCTCCAATTGCAGTATTGGAAGGAATTGTCCGCGTTGCAGTTGTTATTTGTATGGCCCTTGGTATTCTCATGTTCAAATTGGGTTTCAGAGACTTCAGGTTTAAAGCATCCCTGCACATCCTGATTGTCGGATTCATTGGCGTTTCAACTGCAACGATTCTTGAAACGCCTGAAGGGGAGTTCATACCATTGAATATTCTTCCTCTTTTCATCCTGATTGTCGTAATAAATTTTTTCATCGGCATGAGTGCCTTTTTCAGTGTATTTGACATAATCATGCCACTTTCAAACAATCTTGATACTCTCAAGCAAAGGCTGGAAACAGGGGATATCTCTGCCAGAATTGATGATCCACATATCCTCAAAGATCAAATCCTCGGAAAAATTGCCAATATAATCAACGAAGTCTTGGACATCAACTCATCACTGGCCCAGATTGCAATCAGAACCAACCAAATCATCATAGAAACTGTCGAATCACTCCGCTCAAATGCCGAAGAACTCTCTGCCTCAGTCGAAGAAGTCTCTTCGTCAACGCAGAACATGGCACAGGGTGCATCAACCCAAACCGAACTGCTTCAGAACATGGTTGCATACCAACAGAAA
>JALUTL010000337.1:3173-8751 GCA_027016475.1 Candidatus Heimdallarchaeota archaeon | reverse complement strand
TGGACAAATTAAGAAACACAAAGCAAAATATGCATTTCCATTCCTATCCATATAGTAAAAGGTCGTATATGATTTCTGAATATTTTATCACGACATTGTACGGATCCGTACTGTTGTTACTAATCAATCTTTCGCGTTTACTTGTCACAATTAGTTCGAGTAATTTGCAGTTGGAGTGGACATTTGCAGTCGCAACTGTTTTGTTTGTTATGAACATATTTATTTGGACACTAGTCTACACAATATTTTATCACAGAAGCAAAAATTCTATGTTAATTCCAACATTTGGATGGGGAGTTTTTCTGATTGTCGTTCAGCGCATATTGGATCAATTTCCTTCTCGTTTCACTTTATTGATGTCTTCAGTCATTTTGGACTAGAGTTAGCCCCTTCAAATGTCGTGATACTTTTTATCGACAGGTTCATAATTATTTGCATGTTGATTCTTCTTGCTTTTGCTACAAGAAAAAAGTCCAAGTAAATACTCTTGATCGCAGAAAAGTTTAATATGATTTGTTGAAAGTATTAAAAAAGCCATTCAACAGGGAATTGTCATGTGTAACAGTAAATTTTTTTTAATTCTTACTTCTTTTGTCCTTTTCACATGTACAGTAAGCACCATTGGCAACCAATATGCAAAAGAAAATAGTTGTCAATGGCAATCAGTATTACGATATTGTCTATACAGCAGATCGAAATGCCATTTACTATGACAACGGAAACTTTTGAAGCAATTCCCCTCCAGGTTCGCATTGTGAATGGATTGATGTAATGTTAGGGAACTCCTCAAATTTGCCACCAGAAACGAATTTCGATGATTTTGTAGTTGTTGTACTGTACAATGAAACGGAGATTCCATTCACAAATCACCAGAGTTATATCAATTCTTCAAATGCTCTATATTTGACATCTTCCCTGACAGGTGGAGGGATTTCGGGAACATTTAACTTGAGCATTGGACTGACATCCGTGTTTATTCATGCAATAAGAGTTCCCTTTCCGTTTTCACTTCAGAAAAATGGGACAATTGCGAATCAAAATGAAAATCTTTGTATGAAAAGTGAGGCAGAGTTGGAAAAATATCATCCGTCATCAGATTATGATTACGACATGGTGACCCATACAAATTTAGAGTTGTTATATACAAAAAAAAAAAAAAAAAGACAGAGTTGAATCTTGCGGTTGTCAAAGGTGGGATTGAATATCCTGGAGGCAGCGGGAGCACTTTCAGTTCTCCATTTGGAACACCTTTGTTATCATCCAACGAGACACCACAACTTCAGTGTCAATCAGTATACTTTTGACAATTGCAACGATGGTTCTCTTTGGATTCAAAAAGTCCAACAAGCCTCAGTGAAGTACCATTTGGCCTGATCCGCAAAAGAAGAGTTTTGCTGCAATTATTGCATTTCTGCCCGGATTGGTAGTAATTATGTATTGATATGTACCATTAGACTGATATAGGAGAATTGAGTATTTTCATATCCTTTTACGGAGAAATGACACAATGAAAGCAAAAATATTGAACGAGCTTGACACAGCAAGCAGGGTGGTGTTCATTCATCCTTCTGACGGAGACCCTCGTGATCCTGTGACAAGGATGGCACAGGTAAGTGTTGACCAACGGAAACTTTTGGTTGAGGTGGTTTTCACCGAGACATTGGTTGCACCCGGTGAAATAGGGTTTCCACCTGCATTGGCTGAACAGTTGCATGTCAAGCCGACAAAGCCGGTGAGCATTGCGGCACGAATGCGTCCAGCCAGTTTTGATGTGATAATGAAGAAGTATGACCACAAGCCATGGAGCAATGATGACATCAGGCTGATACTCGATGACATTTACCATGAGAACCTGACAGACTTGGAAATGGCAGCCTTTACGTTGGCGATTCAGTATGAAAATCTTTCCATGGAAGAGACGGAAAGTCTGACAAGAGGATTTGCCTACCATGGCACACAATTGAAGTTCAATGAACCAGTCTATGACAAGCATTCAGTGGGAGGGATTGCCGGAAACAAGGTTTCGTTGATTATTGTTCCAATTGTTGCGGCGGCAGGGCTCTTGATTCCAAAAACCAGCAGCAGGGCGATAACCTCACCTTCGGGAACGGCTGACACGATGGAGGTGCTTGCCAATGTCAACTTCACAGCAGAAGAGATACAGGAAATAGCACCGAAGACCAGAGGGATGATTGTATGGGGTGGACAATTGAATTTGGCACCAGTGGATTCAAAAATCATTTCCCGTGTCGAAAGGCCGTTGGGATTGGATCCGGAATCCATAATCATTGCGTCGATTCTGTCAAAGAAATTGGCAACGGGAGTGAACCATTTGGTGCTAGACATGCCAACAGGGCCGGGGACAAAGATAGACACCAAGGCTATGGGTGTACAACTGGCCCACAAGTTTGTGGAGATTGGCAGACGGGTCGGGATTGAGGTGGAATGTGCATTGACATATGCGGATCAACCAGTGGGACATGCAATCGGTCCAGCGTTGGAGGCACGGGAGGCACTGGAAACCCTGATGGGACAAGGGCCTCGAAGTGTTCATGAAAAATCAATTGAATTGGCAGGAATTCTGCTGGAGATGGCAGGATTGACAGCGCGTGGTGAGGGGGCAAATTTGGCCGATGATATCCTCCGATCGGGCAAGGCATTGGCGAAAATGCAGGAAATCATAGAAGCGCAAGGAGGGAATCCTCAGATCAGGCCTGATGACATTGAAATAGGGCAGTATACGGCAGAATTGAAGGCCCATGCAGACGGGTACATTGCCCACATTTCAAACACTGCAATCAAAAGGATTGCAAGGGAAGTGGGCTGCCCCATGAACAAGAAGGCAGGCATCATGTTGCTCCATAAGGCAGGGGAGTTCATAGAAAAAGGAACACCGCTTCTTCGGATCTATGCAACGAAGGAGAGTGATCTGGACAGGGCCCTGAAGGTTGCCAGCAGTTCACAGATTTACAGGCTCGAAGGTATGGTTCTGGAGAGGGTGTCTGCTACAGCAGTAAAGGAATGACTACAGTTCCACCATAAAGGGGTATTTTTCTTTGACCAGTTTATAAACCAGCTCTGGTGCAAAAATTCCCTGTTCGCTGATGATCCCGTCGATGTAGTCTCGTGACACGGATTCAAATGCCGGGTTGAGCACCGTCAGGTTTGCTGGAGCATTTTCCCAGTCTTTTGTTATTTCAATGGCATCTCGCTCCTCAATTTCGGTTCGCTTTCCGAACATCGTATCGCTATCAAACTTCAAAAGGGAACCGGAGACGAAAAAGGGGACATCAGCCTCTTTTGCAGCCAAAGCAAGCAGGCGTGACCCAATTTTGTTGATAACAGTGCCTAATGAAGTAACAGCATCCATTCCAATGATTATGACATCCACATTCATTTTACGCATGACCCACCGCATGGCAGAATCAACCACCTGAATTGTAGGGATTCCTGCGTTGCACAACTCTTCCGCCGTTTTCCTTCCCTGATAGCGGGGACGGGTCTCTGTAGCTATGGCCCTTATGTCCTTTCCGTCTTGGAATGCCTTGATAATCGTTTGGGAAGAAAGGGAGGAATGGCAATGGGTCATTACCGTATAACCGTCCTGTATCAGGCTTGCGCCATAGTTGATGATCTGCTGCTTGGTGGACTTAAGAAGGTGGATATAGTAGTCGGATGCCTTTTGGAGTGCTTCTTGAAGGTTTTCCGTGCCTTCACCCCGATTTTTTTTCATTTCATAGGACAGAAGCTTGAGGCCATTCTGCATGGCTGGTTCAGTAGGCCGTGTTTGTCTGATGATTTGTTCCGCCTCCATTATTTTTGCGATGAATTCCTCTTCCGTCATTGTGGAAGGTAGTCGCTGTGCATAGTCGACCACTGCCTTGACACCTTCTATGGCGATGTTTGTAGCTCCCTGAATTGTTAAATCAATGATATCCTGTGCAGTTTTTTTCAATGCTTCCATAGGAATGTTCCTTGGTTTTTTTGAAATTTATACCATGCTATAGGTTTTGGTTATTTTGACGAGAGTGGTCTGCGGAAATACACAAGGGCTGAGATGACTGTGGCCGATGCGACCAAGGTTAGTCCAGTGCCAATAATAAGTTCCCAATCAGGTTCTTTTACTTCAAATTCAGGATAGTATTTCTCAATATCCTGCTTTTCTTCAGGAGGAGAAAACTCAAGGCTGACACGGTTTCCAGAAACAGTGTATGGGTCACCCCAATGGTCGAGATATTCCACTTTTGGCGGATTGATGTCAAACACTCGTTCAAACGTTGCATTGAGGCTGAATGTGTATGAAATGGAAGATCCGTTGACAAGAGAGGGGAAGCTGAATTCATAATACGATGAGTTGGCAAAACCCTTTGTGATATTCCAAGTTCCTCCGGTGGGCATGGAAATGGTTGCCGGAGAAGTGATGTTCAGTGTGGCGTTTGCATTGACTTGCCCGAAAGGAGATACTACAAGGTGCAGATCCCTTGGGAAGGACTGGGAAATGTTGACATTTCTCATGGTGTCATTGGAAAGGTTCTTGACAATGACAGTAAAGTTCACCCATGTGCCAGGGGTTAGATTTTCTTCAAATGCAGCATCATGTATAACAATTACGGCAATTTTTGAAGGGTCAGTGTTGAAGGCGTGAGTGGACGCCATGCTCATGCAAAGCATCAGGGCCAGTAGGAAGACTATTTTGGTTTTCACTCTCTTGTATCTCCTGAACTCTCAAATTCGAGTTTTAGATAGTTTATTTAATAGTAGCGATCGATTGCTCTGAAATTTTCCCAGAATATGCTTTCGAAAAAGAAGCGGACGAATAGAAAAATGTCTTAAAGTTATGATGAATAGATGATATGGGGTAGATTAAGATACTTCCGGAAGACGACTATTGGGCTAGGTTGGCGATCGAGGCAGAGGAACTGAAGCGGGAAGAGCCCAGCTTTGAACCAATCGACAACGACATAACACGGTGGAAGGGGTTTATTATAGGCACAGGACTGTACAGCGATGGGGTTTTTGTATTTGAAATTTCCATTCCACGGGAATATCCATTCAAACCACCGAATGTAAAGTGCAAGACACAGATTTTTCATCCTAACTTTTTCAAGGATCGCATCTGTGTTGGAATTCTTGGAAAGGATTGGACTCCGGCCAACAACTTGGTTGATGTGGTGGAAAGCCTGCGTTTCTTGTTGTCAAATCCCAATCCCGATGATCCTCTGCATTCAGGTGCGGCCAAGCTGATGAAAGAACAGCCGGATGAATTTGAGAAACGGGTCAAGGAATGGGTTGAAACCTATGCCACGTGGGATCAACCAGACTTGTTCTGAAAGCATGTTAAAGATGTTCTAAAAATTCAACATCTTGTCCACACAATTATAAGTTTTAATTGTCATCTGTCAATACGCAGGTGATCAATTGGTAAATCTTTTCAGCAGGTTCAGATTTCGCAAAAAAAAGCCAATAGTTCGGGAACCGAGGAAGAAAATTGAGATACAACTGAGATCAGTTCATGATGAATTTTTGAAAAAACTTGCTGAGCTTGAGGAATTTATTTCGACAACAGACGATGAACTTT
>JALUTL010000337.1:0-3163 GCA_027016475.1 Candidatus Heimdallarchaeota archaeon | reverse complement strand
TGCTGAATGAGGCAACATTTCTAGAGGACAGCCAAATTTACGTCACCACTATGGAACGGTTGAGAACACAATCGGAACCATTGCTGGAAACTGATGACCTAGGCTTGTGGTTACTGAATCATTACCGAAGGTCTTTAATCAAGCTTATAGCAATGCTTGAAGTTGTCAAGGAGGGTCAACAATGATTGCCCTGTTTTCAGAAACCAATGCACATCCGCAACCAAAAGGCCATTCCACTACAGTTGTGGAAGGAATGGACATTTTTTGGGAACAACTGCCAGACAGGGAAGTACTTGAAACGTTGGGGAAATTGGTTGCCAAAGTCGCAAAAGAAAAGGATCACAGAGAAATTGGGCTTTCAGGGAACCAAATTGTGTTTATCGGATGGGACATGGCAAACAAACGGGGAGTCATCGTTTGGATTCCGCTGGAGCATAGAATTTCTGAAGGGGTTCAGTTTGCAGAAAAAATCTGGAAGTTTTTGGAAACATCTCTTGCACCTTGGAATGAATTTGTTGAATCTTTTGATATTGAGGAAACAGCCACCCTTCCGCAACCAATGCCGATAGAGATTTTCAACGGTCTCCTCAGTTTGACGTACAATGGAAGAGAAGAATTTGTTTTGCAGATTTTAATGTTGACGGAATTGAGGCCATGGATTTTTCTTTTCAGTGAGGGCATTGCAATTGAAGGCGAACAGATCCTAGTAGAGATCGATCAAGGTGTTTTTCAGGCTATAGGCAAGGAGAACTTGGAATTGGTCACATTTGCTTTGTCCACGAATGACAAGTTGATTCGTGAGATTGTTTTTAGATTGGCAAGTCATTTGTCAACAGTAAGCAAGCCACAAAGGGCAGATAACTTCATTGAATATCTGGACATGTTGGAAAACCTCTCCATGATTGCTCAGGGTGAAGCAAACAGATTGCTATACTATGCGGCATACCTGAAAAAGCTTAGTAGATTGGATAATGACATGTTCCTGCGGCATGTCAAAGTAGCCTTTCACCAATTTTTGCCGGATTCGAACCTAATGGACAATACAGACGTTCTGAATTTGATTGAGTTGTCCAAATATCTTTTGGAAGTGGGGAACAGGGAAGAATCGATTCTGATAGGAGCAACAATTCTAGAAGTGCTTGCCTCATGGCCCCATGACAATACCATCAGCCAAGCCTTGGTTTCTTTGGCAGGGTTGGTGGCCAATTGGGGCAAAGAATATATCGAAAATTTTGTCGAAGCGATCAGCATGCAGTATGAAGACCCATCGCCCACCATCAAAAAAGGGATTGAAACAATATTGAATCGGTTCACTGACATACTTCCTGAAGAAGAGAGATGGGTTCTTGCCAAAGGCTATGTTTTGATAGACCAGTTTGAGCAAGCAGTAGCCCTTCATTTTGTCAAGTTTCGCACCATAGATCCGGACAACCCACCGATCAAGGAGATGTTTGAAGCGCTCAAATGGGCGATTGCGCTTCCAATTGGCAATGACAAGAATTTGATGGAAGTTCTCAACCCATACATTGTGGAAATCATGCGACATACCCCCGCTGGATCAGTTTTTGTAGAAAACCTTGAAGAAATCTACACCATGCTAGTCCAACAGGAAAGGAAAGCGTTGTTGCTCCATTTGACAAAGACATTGCTCAAGAATTTTGATTTGGTACCCGTCTTGGAGCAGGCCAAAGTTCTTGAACTTTTGAAATCCAAGCTTGGTAACATAGCC
The DNA here is from genome assembly GCA_027016475.1 of Candidatus Heimdallarchaeota archaeon. Classification (GTDB taxonomy): domain Archaea; phylum Asgardarchaeota; class Heimdallarchaeia; order Heimdallarchaeales; family Kariarchaeaceae; genus WAKA01. Next base: position 1,434 of record JALUTL010000337.1, on the reverse strand, counting down.
GGGTTTGCGGAAATTGTTGTCCTAGTTGATACAAAGGCATATGAAATAGCATTAGAAGAGGAAGACACTGACAGGGCAGAGCAACTGGAAGCAGAGCTTTTTGACTATATCCTTGCACATCTTCATCACAAGGATACTGTAATAGGCATTCTCAATAGGATGGTGGTGACAACAATTCAATACGGACAAATTTCCAGTTACCAATCATTGCTGAATAGAATCGAGCAATTGTTGGAGGACAAGGAGATTCGGCACAGCCTTTTCCGTGCTATGTCAGATGGGGTGATTGAAAGTACAATTGTGCTCCCAATGGTTGAAAACAAAGATTTTGGGATTAAAGTCTATCAGGACATATTGGTGCGGAGCATTCTTCATGAGGATGCGGAAGTTCTGTACTTCATTTTGTGGAATGGTGTCCAACGTGCATTGGAAGTCGGACAGGAAGCCGACATCATTGAGCTTTTTACAGCCTTGGTTGACAGCATTCAAATGGTATCGCAACCATGGGATGCCTATTATGAAAAAGTGCAGGATTATCTGATCGAAAAAGGGATGATTGAGACATCCCACAAAATATATCATTTCTTCATCAATCGGGTCGGTTCGTCTGCTGAGAAGACCATTCTCATAAAAGACAGACTCAAGAGGGGAAGAGAAGTCAATGGATATCTGCAAAAGGAAGAGAGTATTTTGCTACGGAAGGAGTTATCCACCCTATATCTTGAAAACAATCGTCCTGAAGAGGTTGTCGCTGAACTGGAAAATGCATTGTATGAATATATGAAGCAGGAAGATTATTTGGAGGCGGCAGAAACCTGTTTTGAAGCCATAGACTTGATTGAAAAATTTGGGTTGACACACAGAGAAACATTTCATAAGCAAGCCATTGAGGGCTATACCCAATTGCTTACGAAATTTCAGCAGAATCCGATGGAAGAGCGAACCCATACGATATTTCGATTGCTTCGGCGGTTGTGTATGACAATCGGAGCAAATCATGCATCCACTGTTGCAGAATTGGCAGAGGAAACCATCAATGAGTTGATCATTGTATATCTGAGAACTCGAGATGAGAAATATTCGGAATTTGGCAGGATGCTTCTGACGGTGGTTAATGAAACGGTTAAGTCACCAGAGACAGCAACCATCCTTTCAGGGCTTTTTGAAAAGCTCACTAAAACCAGGGCAAAGTTTGATCAAAACTATACAAAAATAGAGCAGTTCATGGATTCACTCAACTTTCTGAATGCCATTGGCATGAAAGATTCTGCCTTGGGATATTTGGAGCAAACGTTGCATGAAATCAAGAGAGAAAACGGCCAGCAACGAATACGTCATAAAATGCTTGCAGGATTGTATTTGATCGGATACACTTATTACTTGCTTGATTGTGAATTTGATGAAACATGCCGAAGAAAAATTGTACCTATGGCC
>JALUTL010000336.1 GCA_027016475.1 Candidatus Heimdallarchaeota archaeon | reverse complement strand
GATCTATAGAAACCAAATATTATTAAAGTTGGGAGTTCCCATAATGTTTTGAGGAGACCGAAGTTGGTACGGGATTTGATAGGCTGGCTTGTATCCGGAAAGAGTGACAAGTCAAATCGGAAGCACATAACCAATTTGAAGCTTGTTTCTCGTCGTTTGATGCGTTCGCAACGTAAGTTGGAAAACAAAGAACGGGAAGCTGAACGGAAGATTCGGGCAGCTCTACAGAAAGGGGATATGGAAGCGGCCCGAATGTATGCAAATGATGTAGTGCGGTCAAGAAAATGGGCGAGAGGGTATCAAAGCCTGATATCGAAGATAGATGGTTTGATATTCAAGCTTGAACGCACAGATGCAGTACAATCATTGGCAAATGAGATGAAAGGCGTAGCTGTGAGTTTACGTGAAGCAAGCATGGCCCTGAACGTTGCAGGATTGGACGATGTCATTGCAGACATGGAAGGTGCCATGGAGGACATAGAAGTTACCAGTGAAGTGATGGAAGATTCTGTAGAAGGACTGTTCACCAGTGACATCAATGAATCAGAGGTGGACAATTTGCTTGCGGAGTATGGTGCAGAAGTTGGTATATCTGCATCAAGTGGTTTGCCTACTCCAGTTGCGAATTCAAAGGTATCCGATTTGGAGAAGGAGATAGAGGAGCTGCGAAAAGACGAATGAGGTGTAGATGATGTCGAAAATTAAGGACTGGTTGTTTGGGAAGGACAAAAAATCAAAAGCGAACAAAGAGGCAGAGGCAATTGCACTTTTGAAAAAGCGATTGAACCGATACGAGATCGAGGCCAGAAACCTGCAAACAAAGGCTGAAGAGCAGAAAGCATTGGCCAAGCAGATGCTTGCATCAGGGAACAAGGCAGGGGCCAGACAGGCATTGATGAGGAGCAATCTATACATGCAGAAATACAACAATACGCAAAATATGATGCTGAACCTTCATACCCAAATAGAAACGATCAGCAACGCAAAAGAGACTGCTGAAACAGTCAAAGCGTTGAAGGTTGGAAGTGATGTTGTAGAGGAAGCCCTTGGTGAAATAGGAGAAATGGATGCAGATCGAATTATGATCGAGCTAGAGGAGCAAAGAGATCGGTTAAATGTCATGAATGAGGCACTTTCGGACGTGAGTGGTTTGGAGATGGAATTGGAAGGAGAATTTGCAGACAACATTGATGATCAATTGGCGGCCTTGGAGCTTGAAATGGAAGCATCAAAGCACGGTACGTTGCCAGAAGTAGGTACAGTTGCACCAGTCTCCACCAAGGAGCCCACAGAGGAGAAGGAAGAAAAGTCGGATCTTGAAGACGAGTTGGAAGCTTTGAAAAAAGAGTTGGAAGGAAAGTAAGAATCAGGAACCGTTTCTTTCTTTGATAAGTTCATTCAATCTTTCAGCGAAAATTTCGAGGGATTTCCAAGTCGCTGTTTTAAAGGATTGAAGTTCTGTAATGGCATTGTCCGTGCTTTGTTCTATGAGTGGCGTCATCAATGTCCAAATTCGATTGATTATCATTTTACGATATCTGCGTTCTCTGCTGTTTGAAGAGCCACTTCGAGATGTCTTGAGATGATTCTCAATGGCTTGGATAAGTTCGTCCATCCCAATCTTGTTGGTGGCAGAAACCTTAACGATGGGAATTTCCACAGATGGAGTAAGGAGATGGATCATGGCATATATTTGATTGGCGACTTGATCTGATCCAGGAAGATCAGCTTTGTTGACCACGAAAATGTTTGCAATTTCCATAATTCCTGCCTTCATGTTTTGAATGGCATCACCTAATCCGGGTACAGCCACTACAATGGTGGTATCACACAATTCGGCAATTTCTACTTCACTTTGTCCAGCGCCCACAGTTTCAACGATAATTTTGTCAAATCCAAAATGTTCATACAGAAGAAGTACATCCAGTGTAACACTTGATAGTCCACCAAGATGTCCACGAGATGCCATACTTCTCATGTAGAATCTAGTTTTCATTGTTTGGTCAAGGATACGAATTCTATCTCCAAGAACGGCACCGCCTGAAAACGGACTGGACGGGTCAACTGCAACCACGCCCACATACAGGTTTTGATCAAGATAATGTTGGACTAGTCGGTCAACAAGAGTTGACTTTCCTGCACCGGGTGGACCAGTTATACCAATGATGTGTGGTGAGTGATCGGGATTCGGGCCAAGGTAATCAAGAAGGTCAGTACTTTGAGTATCTCTGTTTTCAACTAAAGTAATGGCTCTAGCAAGGGCCCTCTTGTCCTTTTTCTTGATTTTTTCAGCAATTTCTGCAATTATTGTTGATCCTCTCCTATCTATTGGTTTAAGCCAAGATAAAAAACAAACCTATTTTTCTGCGGAATTATCTTGATTGTTCCGTTCACATTCAATATCTGGACAGAAAATCCATGGACGTTTTCCATTGAGAATTTTGAGCAAAGGAAGTCCACAATAGTCACATTCCTTTCCGGTTTGAAGGATGTTTCCTCGTTGTGGCAGAGGAAATGTTACTGTACAAGATTTGTCTTCAAAATATGAGGAACAGCCAATAAACCGTTTGTTTGTTGTTCGGGAATTGATTATTTGCAGGTTACCTGTTTTGCACGATTTGCAAGGTGCAAGAATAAGTGCTTCTCTGTTTTGTTCAGTTAATTCACGATCGATAATGGTGCCGATTTCTATTTCATTTTGCTGAAGATCAGATAGGATGTTGTGAAGAATTTCAATACCTTGAAGAATTGCATCGTTGAGGGTTAAGCTTTTGCCGTTTGTAAGAGTATTGTTGATAGTTTGCTCAATTCGGTCACCCATTCTTTCAATCTCTCGTGAAAGTGTTACAGAAAGCACCTGTGGAGAGTAATCACTAAGAACCTCATAAACGATCTGTCCCAATCGAGTTATCTTGATTGGTGCAGTTGTAACGTATTTTCGATTGATGAGGGTCTGAATGATTTCTGCCCTCGTTGCTTTTGTACCAATTTCAGCTTTTTCCATCTCTCTGAGGAGAGAAGCTTCATTGTAATGTGGAGGTGGGGATGTAAATTTATTCACATAACCAAGTTTTACAACTGGACATGTTTGGCCAATTGTAATTTTTGGCAACGGAGTAAAGTTCGGTCTTCCATAAGGTGCAAATAGATCCCACCATCCATTATCAATAATTCTTCGTCCTGTAAGAGAAAATTGCAATGATTTTATTTCAAAGGTAGCTTTAGTGTCTTCAACAGTTGCAGAAGAGCCAAACGTTGCAAAATATCGTTTGACAATCAGATCGTAAATCTTTTCTGCGTCACCGGTCAGCTTTGAAGGGGGCTGTCCCGTTGGATGGATTGCAGGATGAGCAGGGTCGGTCTTCTCACCCTCCTTTGGTTTTTTGTTGAGGATTTTTTTGATAAGAGGTCGAAAGTCAGCGAATCGAGATTGTTTGGAAAGATTTTGAAGAATTGATTTATGGTCAGTATTGGGAGGGTACTTTTGGCTTGAAGTTCTAGGATAGGAAATGGAAGCGGCCAAATAAAGTCGTTCAGCTGCGTCCAATGTTCTTCTTGGAGTAATCCGAAAATATCTGTATGCATCCCGTTGTAAATCAGAGAGGTTGTAAGGAGGAGGAGAATGCACTTTTCTCGTTGAAACTTCTATATTGCTTACTTTTGCCATTTTATCTTGGTTCTTCTGCACTAGGTCAATTGCCTCTCTTTCAGATTGGATTTGAGAAACGGAATATTCAATAGAAAAGATTGTCTCATCAATCATAATTTGTGCATCAAGTTGAAAAAAGGGAATTGGGACAAATGTGTCTATCTCTTCCATTCGTTTTGCCACAAATCCAAGGGTTGGCCCTTGAACTCTCCCAACAGAAAGGGTCTGATATCTCCCAACTGCATTTTTTAAACTGAGAATAAGGGCTCTGGAAAGGTTGATGCCCCACAACCAATCGAGATAGTGACGCATCAGTCCCCTATTGTACATGCCCATATCCATTCCAGAATTCGGGAGAGGGGTTAAAAGAGTTCTTTCCATTGATTTTCGGAGTTCATCCTTTGTGAGAGAAGAAAACCGCATTCTATAGATATTGGACAGGGAATTTGGCTGAAGCACTGAATTGAAAGTGACACCTCCGATTACTTCACCTTCCTGATCGTAATCGGTCATAATTATAAGTCTCTTTGCGGCTTGTGCAAGTTGTCGGATTGCTTCAACTGTAGCTTCCATTCTTTTTTCGTGTTTGGAAACCTTAGTTCTCTTTTTTTTGGCCTGATATGCAGGTACCCATTTGAAGTCATAGGTAGGGTATGTCCATCCGTTGCCATTTTGGATTAAGGTGAACAGATGACCCAATGCAGAGACTACTATTATTGTTTCCTCTTGAAAAGAGCATGTGTAGATTTCAATGTCCTGTAGCTTTTCATCATAGGTCAGGTTACGAACCTTGATAAGATTCTTTTTTGGTTTTGTGTCAGAAATAGCATTAGCAATCCTGCGAGCAGCAGTAGGCTTTTCAGCCAATGCCAAGCTAAATTCCTTTTTTAAGACAGTTTTGGGGATTTCAACTTTGTACTCCATTTCCATGGGCAACTTAAATCGATGAAGAGTACAATGATTAATAATAGTAGTTATGGAGTGAAGTATTCGCGCATAATCGATCAAGAAAAGGGTTTTCAAAATGAAAAATTTTGGAGGAAATAGCGCGTCTCACTTTAAAAAGTAGTAAAAAATTTAAGTATGTAATCTGTAATTTGAAAAATGCCATGACAGTACTAGGTGTTATTGGACTTGTTGTGATGATTCTCATTGGAATCGCAGTCGGATTTTTAGTTAATCCGATATTTGGAGCCATTGTGGGACTAATTTTGGTAATTCTCTATCTTTTAGTCTCTGTTCGAATCATTTTTGAATATGAACGCGGGGTTTTGTTCTTCTTAGGAAATTACAGAGGCTTAATCCGACCCGGCCTTGTGCTTATACTGCCATTTATAGAGACTTTGATAAAGGTCAGCACAAGGATACAGGTAGCGGATGTTCCACCACAAGAAATAATCAGCAAAGACAATGTTCCACTCAATATTAATGCAGTGGCTTACTACAAGGTCAATGATCCAGAAAGGGCAATCCTTAATGTGGAAAACTACCGTGTTGCAACTTTTCAGATTGCACAGACAACACTGAGAAACATTGTTGGTCAGTTTGAAATGGATGAGATATTGATGAAGCGAGATGAGATCAATGCAAAATTGAGGAAAATTATTGATGAGGACACAGATTCATGGGGAATTGAGGTTCCAATAGTGGAAATAAAGGATGTTGAGCTTCCAGAAAACCTGAAACGAGCGATGGCCAAGCAAGCGGAGGCGGAAAGAGAGCGGAGGGCAAGAGTAATCCTTGCACAAGGAGAATTGGAGGCATCAGACAGACTTTCGCAGGCTGGAAGAAAGATAATGGAAGAGCCTGGGGCATTACAACTTAGACTTTTCCAAGCGATGCAGGAAATCAGTGTGGAAAAGAATTCCACAATCATTTTCCCCTATCCCGTTGAATTGGCGGCAATAGCACAGAAATTTTTGAATAGATTGAATGAAGAAACAGAATGATTGTTGCAAATGAGATTTGTCTAAATCACATTATTAATTGAAGAGTAAGTTTTGTTTTAGACCATGGGTCTTTACGAGCAATTGGTCAAGGAAATTGGAGACCGATGGGCAACATTGGAGGAACAAATAGAGAAGAAATGTGAGGAAATTGGAAGATCCAAGCCAACAGTTATTGCAGTTTCCAAACAAAAATCGTTGGAACATGTCCTTGCAGCATATGATGTCGGGATTAAAGATTTCGGAGAAAACTATGTGCAGGAATTGGAAACCAAGGTGACGGGAACAGGTCTGCCAAATGCGAATTGGCATTTCATTGGACATCTACAAAGAAGAAACGCAAAAAAGGCAACGTTGCATGCAGATGTCATTCATTCATTGGACAATGAGAGGATTATTCAAAGAGTTGGAGATTTGGGATATGAAAAGCCAGTTTTGCTGCAATATAATATCAGCAAGGAGGGAAGCAAGTTCGGAGTAACAACATTAGATGAGCTTGAACGGTTGTACACAATGGCCAAAGAATTGAGGCTAGCCGTTCAGGGGCTTATGGTTATAGGAGATCCAAATTGGGATGAAAAAACATTGCGAGAAAAATTTTTGGAGGGATGGCGTATTTCAAGCCAATTGGTAGGACATGACGCATGGTATTCCGCTGGAATGACACATGATTGGCCATATGCCTTGGAAGCAAATGCTACACATTTAAGGATAGGTACGGCCATATTTGGAGAAAGAAATAGTCACTCGAGATCCTTTTTTGCCTTTTCAGGATCCCAAGGCTGAAATTTTGGATGATCAATTCCAAATTGACTCAACACTTTTGAAACAATGAAATCAACCAAATCATCGACAGTTTTAGGATGATAGTAAAAACCAGGAGAGGCAGGCATAATAGTAGCCCCTGCTTCTTTTAGCAATGTGAGATTTTTTAGATGAATCAAATTCAATGGAGTTTCCCTGAATAGGAGAACCAACTTCCTTCCCTCTTTCAGCATACAGTCGGCCGCACGATGGATAAGATTTTGAGTATACCCTGATGCGATTGCGGCAATTGTTTTCATAGATGCTGGAGCTATGATCATTCCATTGTTTTTATGGGTGCCAGAAGCAATTGGAGCTGCGATATCATTTACATCATAACGGATTGGTACTTTATCCAGTATGGAGGAATATGTGGATCCAACTTCAAGTTCCAAAACACGTATTGCGGCAGGTGAAATGACCAATTCTACCTGATGGTTCAAAGCAAGGAGCGTTTCAATTATGCGCAGACCATATTGGGCACCAGAGCCACCACTCATCCCTACAACGATTTTCATAAAATAGAAAAGAGACCATCAACTCTTGAACTTATTCATTGAAGAGCTTGGTAAAGGAACAATTTCCATTGAAGTCCTCATTGACGATTTTTATTAAGTCTGGTTTACCATTAAATATTGTGAGTTTCGAATACAGTTCAACGGATGATGCCCCTGAACCTCTTGAATTCCAGTGTCCAAATTGCGGAAATGAACATGCACAAGTGGTTCAAAGGCTCCTTCAAATTCCATATTACAACGATTATCATATGATTGTCATATTTTGTCCAAAATGTGGATTGAGAAAAACTGATTTTGCCAATATCGAATCTAAAGGCCATACCGAATACCAGTATCGTGTTGAAGATGAAGAAGATCAGACAACGAAAGTTGTCAGGGCAGAAAACGGAATTGTTGAAGTTCCCGAATTGGGTGTGAAAATTGAGCCGGTAACCAATCCTCAGACATGGATAAGAAACATAGAAGGCATTCTGTTAGACATCAAGGAAAAAGTGGAATTTGCCAGAGACAATACAGACGATCCATCCGTCAAAGAAGCCGCAAAGGAGAGACTTAAGCAAATTGATGCCGTGTTGATGGGGAAAATACCGATAACGATTATTGTCAATGACATTACAGGAAATAGCATCATCATTCCTGCAAAGGAAGAGAAGCTAAAAGTTAAGGTTTTAAGTCAGTAGTTTTTCCAACCTTTCAATTCGGGATGACAATGTATCGATGGTTTGTTGTAGTTTTTTGAGCATTTCTTCCAATTCGTGGATTTTGTTTGCTTCAGCACCACTCTGTCCACTGGAAGTTGAGGAATGACGTATGTCATCTTCCATAAGATGGGGAAATTGTTTGATTAGATTTGAAACAAGCATATTGAATTGAAGTTCGTTGAGAATGACATTAACATCCCGTAGAACAGCATTTAGTTTTTTTTCAATTGCTCCTTGAGTCATTTGCGGAAGAACTTGCTGAGCTTCCACATTGTCATTGAGTTTAATGCGAACATACCACTGCCCATGATCCTGTTCTATGGACGCGGCATATTTAGTGCCCAAGATTTTTGCAGAATACATAGTGCTACAATAGAATACAGCTATTTATGGGTTGTTTTTCGTCATGATTGAATCAGAAAATGAATTCCACTGCATCCTTTTCTTTTGTTACAAACTTTGCCTTTCCCTGCTGAACATACGTTGATAAAATTGTCATCAAATCTTCATCGGGAAGGTTTTTCCATTCAGTAGGCATTTGACGGAACTCCATAAGTGTCAAAATTTCTGCAGCCCTACCTGTTTCCATAAGGTATGTATAGATTTCATCGGCCCATTGTTCAATAGGTTTATAATATATTCGTACTAACAGTTTTTTGTTGTTGATCCATTTTGCAAGTCCTTCTTCAACCATTTTATCTACAATTGTTTCTAGTTGTGAAAGTGAAAGTGATTTTCCATTTGTCGGATTTTGGAATGGATAGATTGTTTGAATTTCGGCCAAGTTGATGATGTGCTTGACGAAAATTCTGCAATAATCCAAGATAATTCTCTTCCATCCATCTATCCAAGAAGTCAATTGATTAGGGTGTGTGGGCTGAACATACATCCATGGTTTGGAAACCCACTTGGGAAGTGCCTGAAGGAACTGTTCTTTTTGTGACAATGCAACCGCTTGAGAGATTTTTTCTTGCTTAATTTCCTGTACAGGTAATTGGGAAGCTTGAGGTTCCTTTAGCTCGGAAGATTCTCCAAGTTCAATTTCTTCGTCCTCCTCAGACTTTTCCTTGATTTTTTTGGCACGTTCTCTAATTGACATGTCATCCAGCTCCAAATTCTCGATCCCATTGCTCAAACTTGATGAGTTCTTCAGGGCTTACCGATGCCTTGACATTTCGATATGCTTTCAGGAAATCCTCTTGTGTCACTG
>JALUTL010000335.1 GCA_027016475.1 Candidatus Heimdallarchaeota archaeon | reverse complement strand
CAGTTTTAATGGGGTGATTTCTGCCATTCGATTCATCGGTGAAGTGTAGAAAATCCACAAAATAAAGGACTTACAACGATTTTTAGTTGAAAAGAGTAGGGTATTTTTTAATAGGACTTTTTTTATCTTTTGTTTGTAGAGGTCTAGTAGATGAAAATAAACATTGAGACAGTCCAAGGAGAGGCTATTGAGCTCATTCCATGTTTTGACATTGCAGGATCAATTAGGATTTGGCTTGCAGGCATGAATCAAGCCACTAAAAAAATCAATCTGCATGTAACCGAAGGATCAATTGCTTTTCTCTATGATGCCATCGATCAAGACACACCTTGGAAAGTGTTCAAAAACGGAGAAACCATTTCCGTCGACATAGAAGATAATAGTGAGGGAATAATTGAAATACCCCAAACATTCGAATTCCCAATTGAATTTGAGGATGAGGGAACAAAACAAACAATCATTGCGACATTTAATGCATCTATGGCAGACGCGATGGCTACTGCCATGATGAACGTTCCACCAAAGGAATTTGTCGCAGAGCTGAGCAGAAAAATCACGACGATTCTCTATTCTCCCTTAATTCAGGGAGCCATGTTGAGCAATCTGACTGAAAATGCTGTTCTGAAGGGTGAGAGCATTCCGGGAATAGATATAAAATTCGGGTTATTGGGGTTGAATTTGAAACAAATTTCTTGGGCACAAACTCCTCTTGACGCAATGGTGAATCCAGAAGTCCAGAAAATATTGATCAAAAAAGAAATTGAAATACAGCAAACCCAACAAACTGAAGCAGAGATAGAAAAGATTGTATCTGGTGCACCAGTCACTCCAACACCGCCAACTCCATTTGGCACGCTCAAACCAAAAGAAAAAGAGCAAAAGAAGATTACTTCACCTGCACCTAAACCTCCATCTCCTGCATCGAAACCTACAACTCCTCAAAGTGAGCCAAGCACTGAAATTCCCTCTCCGAAACCTAGCATGAGCCAACCACCGGCACCGGCTGCAAGCACTCCTACACCACCTCCCGCTCCGGCAAAGTCACAAGGGATTCCTGCACCATCACCAACCCCTTCCTCTCCACCCAGTCCTGCACCTGCAAAGGAAACGATCCAACCACCATCTCCAGAAAGACCAATGCAAAAGCAAGAAGAAAAAGAAATTGAAGAAGAGATCTCCATGATGGATGATGAGGAGTTGGAGGCAATAATTGAAGACATAGAGCAAGAAATCCCACAAAAGCCAAAACAAGAATCGCCTCAACGATCCAGAGCAAAAGCTAAGAAGCGCAGTGTATCGGTCGAGGTTGATGATTTTTTAGGAGAAGAACCCTTGGTTGCTCCTGAAATGGACAGGAGAGAATACAGTCCTCTTAGCCAAAAACACATTTTAGTGAAATGGTATGACCGAATGATTTTCCAAAAAACGTATCCAATTGAAATTCGAGTTTCGTCACAAGCGATGAAAGCAAAAGCCTCAATAACTTCCGCTGTTTCAGGAGAAAGGATTCAGGAAAAATCGGAGACTATAGAGGTGAGAAGAGAAAAGAAAGTGTATGTACGCCCTCAATTTCCAGGATGTTTGGTCTCTCCACAGCAGCGTGCATTTGATCCCTCAGAAGATGAGGAAAAAGTCCTGAACTTCCATGTCACACCTCTGACAAAAGGAACACTGAGACCACAGATAGAATTCTACCAAGATGAAGAATTGTTGGACTCAATCTCTTTGGACGCAAAAATAATTGACCACAGGATAGCGAAAATTGTAGCAATATCAGGCAGCGCAGTTGGTGCCATCCCTGCAACGTTCGCGTTCCTGTTCAATGTGTCATTGGAGCAATTCTTTGAAGAAAGGATTAGTGGATTGGAGGGGACACTAGCTCTGTTGATCCAATTAGGGATCACAGCTGCGCTTCTAGTTTCAGGGTTTGGTCTCTATCAATGGAACAATTTCAAATCAAGGCAAAGTAGGACATTTTCAATATAGCGTCTCCGTATTAATCTCATCAGGATTATACAGGACTCTTCCCTCCATACCTCCCGATACAGTTATTTCTTGTCCAGTTATATGACCTGCTAACACAGGAGACAGTAGAAAAGCAACAACATTTGCAATGTCAGTAGGGCGGGCAACCTTCCTTAGTGGAATTGTTTGCAGAATCCTTTTGACTGCATCACGATCTGTCAAGGATTTCTCTGCCATGGGGGTCAATACCCATCCAGGGTTGACAAGGTTAACCCTGCCTCTGGGAAATAGAGTAACAATTTCATTTTTGAGGGAAAGCATGAACCCCCGCATTGCAGATTTGGAGCTTGAATAGTCAATATGACCAGCTTCTCCGAACACACCAGCAGTAGAGCCAATCAAAACAATGCCTGGATCTGTCAAATCAGAGTCTTGAATCGATTGAAGAAAATATTTGGTGGTCAAGAAAATGGAAGTCAAATTTGTTTGAAGTGTGTTATTCCAGTGCTCCAATTTCATATTCCATAGAGGAATATATTCAGATGGCCAAATACCAGCATTGTTGACTAAATCAGTCGGGTCATGAAATTGTTCCACAATGGCTTGGTACATTGCCAAAACCTCCATCTCTTTACGAAGATCAGCCCGTATTGAAAAAAACGAGCCAGATTTTTCAAGAGAAGCCAATGTTTCCTCGATTCTCTTGACATTTGAATCATTTGTATAATAGTGGAGAACTACATTGCCACCAAATTTAGCAAGCAATAACGAACCTGCTTCACCAATCCCTACAGAAGCACCTGTAACCACAATGTTTCTTCCGCTACATGATATAATAATAAGTCAATGTTCACATAGTTCTCGTAGGC
>JALUTL010000334.1:5540-8907 GCA_027016475.1 Candidatus Heimdallarchaeota archaeon | reverse complement strand
CAAAGTGCAAAAAAAATGCACGAGCTTGGGGTTGACGGGATCTCAATTAATTCTTCATACATCGGCAAAGGGACATTGATGGAGAAACTCTTCAAAAAAGGAAAATACACACCTCCTTGGCTTTGGAGTGTCTTACATGTGACACGTGAAGTCAAACGCATGGTTGGCGACAAAGCAATAGTGATTTCAGATCCTGTTGCTGGTGGAAAGGATCGGGGGGCTCGTAATTGCGGAAAGTGTGACATCCAACTTCTTGAAGCCTTGAAAAAGTTTTCAGCCACCCAGAACTTAAGTCATTTGGATGTTGAAAGTTGTAAATGTAAATCAATATATGAAAGTTCGATTGTTGTTGAGCACTTTGCTTCTGGAAATGGTGTGATGGGATATTTCAGTCATTAGGAATGAGGATCCACAATTGGTTCCGCTTTGAACCCATAATTGATGATAGCTTCAGAATGCCCTTCACCAAGCTTTCGAAATACCATGCGCACAGGAAGGCCCGGAACCAAATCATCCTCATTGTCAACCGAGACAATTTGGGTTGAAACTCTAGGCCCTTCGTCAAGCTCTACAATTCCAAAGTAGTATGGAACCTGTATTTCGAAACCTTTTGCCGCTTCATCAACTCGCGTCCATTCTACCAACTTTCCTTTGCCCGAGTACATGTATTCCTCTAGATTATCTGAGTTGCATGAAATACAAAAGAGAGTGATTGGAAAATAGTATTGCCCACAATCAAGGCACTTGCTGCCAGTTAGTCTGTATCGAGATTTTTGTGTTCTCCAAGATTTTGCTACGCCCATATCATTCACCTGCCTAAAATAGAAACAACTGAAGTTCCCCCTGAACCGCCCATTGAATGTGCAAGTCCATATTCTATATCCTTGATTTGCCGTTCATCACAAGTTCCTTTGAATTGGTCATAAAGTTCAATGATTTGGGCAACACCTGCTGCGCCAAGTGGTGCTCCTCTTCCTTTCAATCCACCACTCGGATTAACAGGAATTGAACCTTTTAGGGAAGTATCGCCATTTTCCGTTGCTGGTCCGCCTTGGCCTTTCTCAACCAATCCAAGGGCTTCTATTGCAAGAATTTCTGCAATGCTGAAAATGTCATGAACTTCTGCGACTGAAATGTTCTTTGCGGATATACCCATGTCCTTGTAGGCTTTCTGCGCCGCGAATTCTGTGCCAGATAGATCAGTCAATGAATCCCGAAGATGAAGAGCGATTGGTGCAAAACCCTGTTTTACCTGATGAATGAAAACGGGCTCACTGTCATAAGAGTAAGCCACTTCCTCCGATGCAAGAATTATGGCGGCGGCTCCATCAGCCAGTGAAGTCGCATCGAAGAGGCGAATTGGATCAGCAAGCATCTTTGAATTCAAAACTGTCTCTACACGTACCCGGTTTTGATATTGGGCTTTGGGGTTAAGGCTTGCATTGTAATGGTTCTTGACAACAACTTGTGCCATTTGTTCACGTGTGGTTCCATACTTTCTCATGTGAGCTTTTGCCATAATTGCAAACAATGCCGCCATTGTCGCACCCATCCTTGTTTCCCAATTGGTATCGAGTCCGGAAGCCAATGCAAGTTGAGCCTCGTACTGTTTTGTTGCTTCCGTCATCTTTTCAACACCAAGAACCATCACTTTTTGTTTCGATCCAGATTGGATTGCTTTGACTGCGTTTCTCACTGCAACTGCGCCTGAAGCGTCCGCAGCCTGAATTTTGAATGCAGGACAGGTAAAGCCAGCATATGTCGCAATAAGATTTCCCAAATTCTCTTGACCTTCAAAAAGATGGGATCCCATATTCCCAACATAAAGGGATTCAATTTCCTTTTTAGGAAGATTGATCTTGTTTAATGCTTCATGAATGGCAATATTAGCAATGCCGGTTATTTCGTATTCATAAAGATCTCCAAACTCAGTCATTCCTGTACTGATAATAGCCACTTTCTCTGATTTTGTCATTGATCATCCCTCATTATTTCATTACTATCTTTCCTCGATGTTTGGCGTACATCGCATAATCCAAGTTAACTCTCCTGTTAATATAGTGGTCAACAGGCACAATTCTTTCCCTTTTTGCCTCTATTTCATCGGTGACGACAAATGAGAAGGCATCGCTTCCTGCTCCAGATCCATAGCTTACCAGCAAAATTCTTTCACCAGGTTTGGCAAAATCCAATTGCTTGGCAAATCCAATCATGCTTGCAGCTGAATATGTATTCCCAATTTGAATTACGCACATTGAATCCTTGATTTTTTCATAGGGGATTCCGAGACTCTTGGCAGCACTTAATGGGAACCGCCCGTTTGGCTGATGGAATGAAACTCTGTCAAAATCTTCCAATGTCAAGCCAAGCTTATCCAAAAGACCTTTTGTTGCAGAAAGTGTATGTTTGAAATAGGATGGCGCTCCAGTAAAGCGCCCCGCATGTGATGGATATCTAGCCCCTTCTCGTCTCCAAAAGTCGGGAGTATCTGTGGTATAGGAAAACATACCCTCCAAAGTCGCAATAGGCTTGTCTTTCCCAATGAGGAATGCGGCACCACCAGCACCCGCGGTATATTCCAGAGCATCACTGGGTCTTCCTTGAGCACAATCAGTTCCGATTGCCAAGCCAACCGAAATTTCATTTGCACCAACCAAACCAAAAACCATCTGCATTCCAGCAGTTCCAGCTTTGCATGCAAATTCAAGATCCGCTGCAGTAAGATTTGGTGTAGCGCCAATGGCTTCCGCTACTGTAACAGCTGTCGGTTTAACGGCATAGGGATGGGATTCGCTTCCTACGTAGATTGCACCGATTGCTTCGGGAGAAATTCCTGCATGGTGCAAGGCATTTACAGCTGCTGCCACGCTAATAGTAGCAGTGTCTTCATCCATTGCAGGGACTGCTTTCTCGATCACATTAATTCCATTTGAAATTGATTCACCGTCTTCGTTCCATATCCGTGCAATTTCATGGACGGAAATACGGTATCGAGGGACGTATACACCATAACCCAATATTCCGAGGCTCATATTATCATCTCTCGCCTTGATCGAAAAATTGATCCTAGCAACTTTCCTTGAAATCAGTTTATTAATAGTCTTACCCTATGGGTTTTTACCCAATCACAATTGATTTTCAGGAATTAAACAATATTGACCCCCAGAAATTTGCAAATTCAGCAACTAAAATCAAGTTTCACGATATTTTTTGGACAAATAACGATATTTCTTTCAATTTTGAAAGTGTCAAGCCTTAATATGATAAATTCAACAATTAAAGCACAAGTCTAATGAATTTTGAAGACATGTAGTGAGAAAACATGAAGGCATTGACGAACCAGTACTGAAAAAAATCCGACCAACAG
>JALUTL010000334.1:0-5530 GCA_027016475.1 Candidatus Heimdallarchaeota archaeon | reverse complement strand
GACCAACAGACATTAATCAGTAAAGATTCATAAAGGTATTGTGCTTGCCAAAAATTCGATAAAGTTTATTCTTCCATGGTTCATTCCTCTGTTACTAGTATTTTTCAATGAAGGTTGGATATTTTTGGCTTTTCCATGTGCAGGATTTGGGCTTTTCATGGCTTGGTTTTTCAGGGATCCTAATCGAAAGATAATAGCAGATGATACCAAAATATTAGCTCCTGCCGATGGCAAGATCTTGAAAATCATTGAAAATCAAGAAAACGGGAAATCTACAATAACGATCGCGATTCGAATGTCACCGGTTGATGTGCACATTATTAGATCACCTTCAAATTTTACAATTGAAACAATTACACACACACTTGGAAGCCACCGGTCAGTATACATTGCAGGGGCTGAAGAAAAAAATGAAAGGAAACTTGTCGCGGCCAAGAACGAAACTGAAATCTATGAAATTCTTCTTTTAACTGGTGCTTTCGCCAGAAGGATAGACCTATGGGTGGATGAAGGCCAAACACTTCCTCAGGGCGAAAAGATGGGGATTATTCGTTTTGGTAGCCAAACAAATTTATCTGTAAAGTCAAACAGAAAGTTGAAGGTTTTGGTGACCGAAGGTGCAAAAGTCAAGGCGGGGTTAACCTCACTGGCAAGGATAGAGTGATAGCATGAGAAAACTATTGGATCTAGGAAATAAGGAATTTCGCTTATTTGGAATTCAAATGGATGGATATGCATTTGCAGCTTATTTTTCGACTATTGCCAATGCAGTATGTGGGTCAATAATCATGATATTCTATTTACTATCCGATCCATTGGATTCTGTACTTGCAACTCGGTTGTTGGTGTTAGGCGCTTCGTTTGATGCCATTGATGGACGTTTGGCAAGGAGATCAAAATACAAATTTCAAATTGGAGCAAAGTTGGACACCTATGCAGATTTGGTTACATTCGGATTAGTGCCTGCCTTCATGATACTTGAGATTGTTGTACCTTACAACTCATTATTGGCATGGATAACTGCCAGTTTCTATGTCCTTACCGCTTCGTTCAGACTTTCACGGTTCGTCATAGCAAGAAAGTCATTGTTGTTCAGTGGCATGCCTTCTCCACCAGCCGCGATATTCATTGCCTCCCTCTATGTAATTGACAATATCCATCCACAGTTTATGGTGTTTTCAGCCATCTTGATTTCTTCACTAATGATGTCCAGCTTGCCATTCACAGGAATGAAAAAGGTCACAAACCTGTTCGATTGGATACATTTCATCTATGGAATTGTGTTGATGTTGTTGATGACTTACGCACCTTCATCGTGGTTCAATACATTAGGGATTCTATTTGCAAGTTATATCTACTATTTTATTATAGTAGGGCCCTTCCATGCAAAATGGCAACTAAATCAGATAGAGAAAAGGGAATCAGGGAGTTTCGCTGGGAAGAATCGAAGCGATTGAATAGGCCATACGATCTACAACCGTCTGAATTAAATCCAAAGTGTCTTTTGTCTTGGTAATTACATACAGGAATGATTCATCACTAATTTTTTGGAAAAATGCCCAATTGTCGTCCAATTCAATGCTCCTTTCCTCAGGTGGCTTGTCCCATATAGTAAAAATTGCGGGTAATAGCTCAAGAACTGTATTATTCAGCTTTCTTAATATATGATCGGGGAGTGAGCCTTCAGAAATTGTCTGAATACTTCCATCTGGCAAAGCAGCAACCACAGTGGTAAGTACGATGTCTCTGAATGACTGGTTTAATTTTCTTACCATCAGTTGAACTGCCTCAAGCGGATCGGTCTGTGCACTTTGGAATATAAGGCTATCTGATGATACTGCAGCCTCATCAAGTTCTTCATTTAAGTCAGCTTCTTCCATCATCTGTTTGGTGCTTTCCTCGAACTTGTCAACAGCCATCTCTTCAACTTTTTCTTCAATAGGTTCAATAGGTGTTTCTTCTGCCTCAACATCTCCGCCAAATGGTTCTTCACTCACATAGAATTTACTTAGGAGCTCAGAAATTTTCTTGTCTGCTTCATAAAATATCAGATCCATTTCCAGCTCCTGTTTCTCACCCAATTGAATGGAAGGTTGAAATTTTTCCGAGAGCAACAGAATGATTTTGACAAGTGATGTTGCAATTAAATCGTTTTCAGATCGCTCAGTTTGTGCTTCCTCTTGAAAAGAAATGTGAAATGCATCCATCATATGGTTGATCAACGGGACGATTTTTTCATCTGACGGGATATCCTCCTTTATTACAAAGACAAAAAGGATATCATCTTCTGTGGTAAATTTCAATGTCATGTTCTTCATCAAAATCGTCCTTACAGTTCGTTTTGCCGGTCTTCCAGAGAACTCATTGATGGCAACCACAAGACCGCCAATAACTTTAGGATCGATCAAATCCTTTTGGAAGCTTGCGTGGAGAACGAACTCACCTGCTGAATTGTAGACCAAGATGCTATGAAGATTGAAATCCAATGCAACAAGCGATTTTTCAACCTTCGAGACCGATTCGATTAGGCCCTTTCCGCTCGATACTGACACTGATTCCTTTATACCGTTTTCACTATTTAATCTTTCAACTGATCGAAGACCTATTCGAAATTTTGCGTATCCCTTCTTTACAAAAATCAATCAAGGGCATTCCAGATTTTCACTTCCGAAAAACATTCATAAGAGTTATACAATTCCGTATTAATCAAGGATAAGCCATATGCTTACAGGACTGTTGCTTGCGGGTGGAAAATCAAGCAGATTTGGATCAAATAAAGCATTCGCAGAATTTTTGGGCGAATTGCTTGTCGTAAGACAAACCCAGTTGCTTCTCAGCATTTGTGAAAGGGTATTCATCTCGTGCCATGACACAAATCAAAAGAATGAATATCAAAAAGTGCTATCTGCCAAAGGAGTAGATCAACACAAAATCAGGTTCATTGTTGATCTAAATCAAGATGGTTTTCAGGGTCCGCTGTCGCCCTTTGCCAACTCAATGATATTAGCTCATACAAAACTTCTTTTGGTAATTCCGATTGATTCTCCATTGATTACAGTCGACATGATTAACACAATGACAAAATTTTGTATAATGGATGCTGACCTCGTAATTTGGAAGGACAATGAAGGAATACCGACCTACACATTCTTTTTGGCCAAAATTGGATGGTTGAAGAGCATCATTTCCTCTCTGAAGCCTAATGGCAGTATGAGCCAAATATTTCATATATCCCGAACAGTGGTTGAGCTTTCAATGACCGATGATGGACCATTGGCGAATGCAAACACACCTCAACACCTCAAAATGCTGGAAAACAAGAAAACAAAAAGCTGGAAATTGAAGAGCATTTCAATTATTCATCGATTTTAAAATAATCGTCCAGTCCCAATTCCTTGAATGCATCTGGATAACGATTGTAGAAGGCCCGTTCTTGTTTTTTGTCTCTAAGCTCCAGAGGGTACATTACAGGTATTTCCCTGTCAACAATGAAAAATTTCCTTACGTTCCCGTAGTCATGGAAAATAATGGCATCTATAATCTCTTCTTCAAAACATTTGTTACAATCACTGATTGTAGCTATTTCAGACAGTTGCTCTGGAGGTAACACATGTTCATTGTCTGAAAGTGGATTTGAGACCAAGTACTTCTGCTTTCTTGAACAATAAAACTTGCAGTACAACCCTGTTTCTTGATGAGGAATTGGGTTATTTTCCCTTTCCTCCTCTTTTGAAAGAAGTATCTTGATTGAGAGCGGCCAATGGTCTGGATTGTCTGGGTCTGCCAATATGTCCAATAATCTATATTGCATCGATTCAAGATTGATTTGACTGAATATAAACTTCTCATATGCATCTAAATCATAAAGTAATTCAGTGTGGTTTTGTTGAGTAAAGAAGAGGATACTAGGATAGGTCAAAAATATCGAAATAAATGAATTGAACTACCTAAAATAATTTCATCAAAAATTTAATGAGATTATCCTTTTTTGTTTGATTTCAAAGTGTTTTCCTGCCAATTTTCTAAAAGTTGGATCATGGGTAGCCAATATCATTGTACTTCTGTAATCTGACAAAAGTTGGAAGATAAAATCTTTATTGACTTGATCTACCATTGCAGTGGGCTCATCGATAATCAATACCTTTGGTTCTCTTGCAATGGCCCTAGCCAATGAAACACGTTGCTTTTCTCCACTGCTTAACAGTCTTGCTTCTGTATCTTTAAGGTTAAGGATACCTAACTTTTGTAAAATATGGTCAATTTCCGTTTCACTTTTTCGTGAGAACACAAGTATATTCTCAAGTGTTGTAAATTCATCAATAAGCAATGGGTCTTGAAATGACCACGAAATATTATCCTCTGTAATTCCATAATATAAAATTTGACCATTAGTAGGCAAAATTAATCTCCCTAGCAACTGTAATAATGTACTCTTTCCGACCCCCGATTTTCCCCAAAACACTATCTTGTCATTTTCATTAATTGTGAAATTCAAACTTTTAAAAATCAAATTCTCAGCATGAAAACCAAAATCGATGTTTTTAACTTCAATCAAGGGTTCTTCCACCTCCCAATGATTAATTTTTTATCCAAATCCATAATGCAGTCAATTTCTTTTTGATCGTAATCTTTAGGTAAAGGAATTTCCAGTTTGGCCTCCACTGCTTTATCATGTTCAAGAATAAATCCTTCATTTGTAAACGAAATGCTCAAATACCTTACCCAATCGCCCAACGCCACCAGAAAAGGAGGAAGTTTTAATTTCCCATTTATACATGATGCAGTAAATTCAATTTGTCCTGAAACATTTGGATTTTCAGTACTTTGGAAATATCTTTTATGGACCAAGTACTCTTCTATTGCCTCTTCTAGAGTTAGATTAACCAGTCGTCCATCCACAAGAACTTGAAAGGGATAGTTTGAAGCCAATTCTTGACTGTGGGTAGATATAATTATGATTTTATTTTGTTTTTGCGCTATGTTTTGCAATATGGAAATTAAGTTCATAGCATTCTCCATATCGAGATGACTTGTTGGTTCGTCAAGCACCAACACATCAACAGGTCGAATTAAGGCCAAAACAATTCCAATTCGCTGAATTTGGCCCATCGAATAATTACTAACTTTACGCTCTAAATTGATATTTAGTTCAAGTGTGTTGAAAAGAAATAAAATGTTTTCAAAATCAAGATCTTGCCTTAACGCGGACATTTGTATTATTATATTATCTCGAACAGTTAAATTCGGAAAAGTGTTCAAAATGGGATTTTGGTGTAAAAAAGCTATATTTCCAGAAGATATCGAATTGTTCCTCTCATCTACAACTTTACCAGACGTTGGCTTCAAAATACCGGCAATTATCTTTAACAATGTAGTCTTCCCAGATCCACTTGGCCCAAGAATAAAATGTATTTGTCCGGCTTTGAAGTTAGTCGTTACACCATTCAGAACAGGAATTTCAATTTTTCTTTTAGGTATCCTGTATATATGAATTACATCTCTAATAGACAATAATTTCATTTAATATCCC
>JALUTL010000333.1:7911-8922 GCA_027016475.1 Candidatus Heimdallarchaeota archaeon | reverse complement strand
CTGGTGAAATCTTGGTTGCATTGGAAGATGAATATGTTGTTATCGCCATTCGAGACAAAAAAGACAACCCGTTGTAATGGAGGAGATTTTTGCCAAAAAACAATTAGATGTGCTAGACTTCATTAAAGAAAAAAACCAAGAAATTGAACAAGAGGGATGAAGGCAAGATTTCATAAATATTTCAAGAAAATCGCATTTCATACGCGGTAAATCATAAGTATTAACAATAATAAAAACAAATAATGATTGAAATCAATCCCGTATCGGAGTTGCAATAGTATGCGAAAAGATGCTAAAGGCCGTATCCATTTCAAAATAGTCTTCACAGGTTCAAGTCTTGCTGGCAAAACCACATTGTTGAAATATCTTCATGACCAGGTAGACGGGCTAATCAAAGGTGGGCTGACCTCCATTGCTGATCCGTCTGGCAGAACGGTTTATTTCGACTTTTCCCCATTTTCTGCGACCAATAATGTTCTGTTTGACGTATATACTGTTGCAGGCCAACGGCGGCATAGAGACCAAAGGAAAATGATATTGCGTGGTGTGGACGGAATCATCTTTGTTGCTGATTCAAACCCTGATATGTTGAATGACAACATCGAAGCCGCCCAAGAACTGCGGGAATTTATGGGTGACAAGCTTGGGAAGGAAATCCCATTGGTTATTGTTCTGAACAAAAGGGACTTGCCCAACGCCATGCCAAGAGAGGAAATGCTCAAAGCGCTAGGCTTCGATCCGGATACATTGGCCATCAATACTATTGCGACAAAAGGGGTTGGCGTCAAGCAGGCATTTCAAGCTGTTTCCCGTGAAATCATAATGCGAACTATGTACAATAAAATCTGAAAATTCACGAAATTGTATGCAAAGTTAGAAAAACGGCCACTTTAGATTGTGCATATGGCCGATACTCAATTCCGCATTGAACTGCTGAACTTGCGCGGAGAATTGGAAGATGTGGCTCAATCAAGCTTGACCAAAGAACGAAATCAGGCTAAGGACAAGTAT
>JALUTL010000333.1:0-7901 GCA_027016475.1 Candidatus Heimdallarchaeota archaeon | reverse complement strand
AACATTGCCAAAAGGTTGGATGAGTTCAAAACTGTTGGTACGGAATTTCAAGTTGCCAATGTCGATTCAAGCGATGTAAGTGCAATTGAAAAATACAGTCACAAAATCTATGAGGCGATAACGGAAGCGGTTGACGATCTCGATCCACCACAAACAATAAATTACCAATCACTTGAACGACATGCCGCCAAAGTGCAAGAAACCATGGAAAATCTCACAAAGCAAGTGTTCAGCAAATATATCAAACTACTAGACAAAAAATATGCCAAACGGGTCAAGGCTTTGGACAAGGCTTACCTGAAAATCCTGAAGGAAGTCGATGCCCTTCGCAAATTTCTTTCTTCAAAATACAAACCTAAATCTGCCATAGAGGAAGGTGTATGGATTGTCGATGATATTATTGAATTGGAGGAAAGGTATCTCGCTCTGGTTGAATCGATTCTCGATCATGAACAAACAGTACAGGAATTGGAGCAGAATATCCAAAGTATCACTCAACAAATCAATGAATTGAGACAGCATCCTCTGCTAAAAGAATTTGAAGCAGTAAAGGATGAGTTTTCCAAACTTCAGAAAGATTTGGATATTTATCTTGCCGATATTCGTAAGGCACTGAGAAAGTACATCAATAAATCCAGCAAAGCAAAGGAAAAAATTGATCTGACTTTGGCAAAGGAAATAGTGACGGATGCTGCTTCTGCTTTTGCTGAACAAAGCTCCACATCAGGGCTTAGGAGCCTTTTCAACCAAATCGACCAATTGTTGGAGACCAACGAAATCGAAATGAAGCGAGATAAAAAGGATGCTGCTCGAGTCAATCTTCGGAAGCTGTTGGACGCAGATTTGGATAGGTTATGGAATGTTGCAAGGCAAACCAAAATGAAAAGAGAGACCATTGGATTGGAACTGGAAAAGCTTGATCTCGAAGGACAAATAGCCAAACTGGAAAACACTTTGGAAGGTCTCAAACGGGATATGCAACGAGTAGTGGAAAGGGATTTGCGAGAAGCTCACAAGGTTGCTGATGAGATTGCAAAACTTGTAGAACGTCTCGAAGGGATTACAACCCAGAAAATTCAGGTGAACCTGACGCCACTCCCTGAATTTGTCACCAAATTGGAAAAGTGAACGCTGTTGAAATGTATAGCATCTTCCCAAGGATTTCCTAAGCATTTTTAAAGTGACAATTTCGGTATTATATGTTCATAAAATAGGCGATTGAAATGGGCAAGGAAAAACGCGTGTTTCTTTTCGGAGAAATCGAACCTGACAAGGATTTGCTTGGAGGAAAGGGTGCATCATTGGCGACAATGACCAAAATTGGACTTCCTGTTCCTCCTGGCTTCACAATAACAACAAAAACTTGCATTGAATATCTAAACAACAACAATACATTTCCCGACGGTTTGTGGCAAGAGGTTCTCCAAGCCATCAAAAAAGTTGAAGAAAAGATTGGAAGAAAGTTTGGAGACCCTGAGTTTCCTCTGCTTGTTTCCGTCAGATCTGGTGCAAGCATTAGCATGCCTGGAATGATGGACACCGTCCTGAATGTCGGGTTGACGAAAGGATCCATTGAACCCTTTTCCAAAACTATTGGAAACCCCAAGTTCGTTAAGGATAGTTTCAGAAGATTGATCTTCATGTACGCTGATGTCGTATGCGGTTTGGAAACCGAAAAGTTTTCGGAATTATTGGAAGAGGAAAAACGCAAGGCCAATGTTTCTCATGACTTCCAACTGCCTGAATCAAGTTTGGACAACTTGATTGCACAATATCTCGAACTGTTCCAAAATCTATATGGAAAACCGTTTCCTGAAGACTCCTTTTTGCAGCTTGAAATGGCTGTCCATGCCGTATTCAAGTCTTGGAACAATAAGCGGGCAATAAACTATAGGAGATATGAAGGGATTCCGGACGACATTGGCACTGCTGTCAATATTCAGTCAATGGTATTTGGAAATTTTGATGACCAAAGTGGAACTGGGGTATTGTTTACTCGAAATCCTGCAACAGGAGAGAATGAGATTTATGGTGAATTTCTGCTTCAAGCACAAGGTGAGGATGTTGTTGCGGGTATTCGAACACCCTCTCCAATTTCTGAACTGAAAAAGATCATGCCTCATATATATGATGAACTTCAAACATATGCCAAAAAGCTCGAAGGGCATTATCGCGATATGCAGGATGTTGAATTCACTGTTGAAAGTGGCAAGCTCTATATTCTGCAAACAAGATCCGGTAAGCGGACAGGAACGGCTGCTGCAAAAATTGCAGTTGACATGGTGAATGAAAACATCATTTCAAAAGAAGAAGCCATATTGAGAGTTTCTCCTAGGGATGTGGAATCAAGTTTGTTTCCAAGCGTCGTTTGGGCGAACTCCAAAAAGTTCCAATACTACGACATTGCAGATTTGGAAGCGAAGTTGCATGCGCATTCTCTGGATGAAGTGGTAAAGAAAGCACCTATAAAACAGGCAACAGTTATAGGAGAAGGACTTCCAGCTGGGCCGGGTGCAGCATGCGGTCATGCTGTGTTTGATTCTGATTTGGCGG
Source organism: Candidatus Heimdallarchaeota archaeon (assembly GCA_027016475.1). Classification (GTDB taxonomy): domain Archaea; phylum Asgardarchaeota; class Heimdallarchaeia; order Heimdallarchaeales; family Kariarchaeaceae; genus WAKA01. Next base: position 5,348 of record JALUTL010000333.1, on the reverse strand, counting down.
AGGCAATAGTAAAAGGAGAAAAATCTCCTCCATTCGAAATTACTCAGTGGAGAAAGGAAGGAGACAAAAAAGTACCTAGTTTGATTCTGATCAAGAAAGAAACATCTCCTGAAGACTTTCATGGAATGGTTGCATCTTCGGGCATCATAACAATGACTGGTGGCTTAACCTCTCATGCCGCCCTTGTTGGTCGTCAAATCGGCAAACGGGTGATTGTTGGCGCCAGTTCTTCGGGTATGGATCTTCTAGGCAGAAAATTGAGAACAAGAGATGGGCTTGTAATAGATGAGGGACAAGTGCTTTCCATGGAGGTGTTTGATGAAGCCTACATTTTCAAGGAACCATTGCCAATCTACACCCCCACGAGTCTTCCTTCCGCAATGCTTACAGTTTTGGATTGGGCGGATGAGGTTGCAAAAATCAAGGTTCGTACCAATGCTGACAAAGAAAAGGACGCATTGGTGGCTGTCCAATTCAAGGCCAAAGGAATAGGTCTGGCACGAACGGAACATCAGTTTTTCGATGCCCTACCTTTGGTACAGGAAATGATCCTGGCCGAAACTAAAGAAGAACGTCTTGAGGCTCTCAACAAAATGATTGATCTTCAACGAGACGATTTCATTAAACTCTTCCGTGTGCTTCATGGGCTTCCTGTAACGATCAGGTTGCTTGATCCACCGCTTCACGAATTCCTCCCGAAGGAATTGGAAATAAGGGAGCGGATTTGGCAACAAATCCTCAACCCTGAGCAGACTGCCAGAAACATCAAGGTTCTCAGAAAGGTTCTGTATTATCAAGAATCAAATCCAATGCTTGGATTGAGAGGTTGCAGACTTGGTCTCCTTTTCCCAGAAATCATGGAAATGCAGACGCGGGCAATAATCGAGGCAGCCTTATTGATCAAGAAGCAAGGAATTGAGGTCTATCCTGAAATAATGATCCCATTGGTTGGTTTTCAGGAAGAATTTGTTCTTTCTAGGGAAATTGTTGATTCTACTGCACAAAAAGTGTTTGATGAAATGGGAGATACGATAGATTACAAAGTCGGTACAATGATTGAAATCCCTAGAGCTGCATTGACTGCGGATGAAATTGCAGCAGGAAAACTTGGGGCTGACTTTTTCTCATTCGGAACTAATGACCTCCATCAAATGACCTTGGGCTTCTCAAGGGATGATGTCGGAAAATTCCTCCCATATTATTTGGAAAATAAAATAATAAAGTCTGATCCCTTCCAGACTATAGATGTTGATGGTGCTGGGAAGCTTATGGATATCTGTGTCACCTTGGGCAGACAAAGTGCAATCAACGTCAACAAATACCTCAAGGTAGGCATTTGTGGAGAACAAGGCGGTGATCCAGAATCTATTGATTTCTGCTATCGTATCGGTTTGGACTATGTTTCCTGTTCTCCCTATCGTGTTCCTGTGGCGCGTCTTGCAGCAGCCCATTCAACTCTCAGAAATGCAGAAATTGATTCCAAATTCTTGAAGCAATGGCCAACACCCCCATAAGAAAAACTGTTCCGGCTACAGCACGTGAATAAACCAACAAAATTGTGCGTAAAATAAATATGTGTAAATTAAAATACTAAATTATGGATTTCCTGCTTTTCTTGGTTCATTGGTTCCAATAATCATTGGTGCTCTTCACCATCTAACGCTGGCAGAAGAGAAAACCAGTCTGGTCAAAGTTTTTTATTTCCTGTTAGGTATAATCCCTGGAGCTTTCCTTTCGTTGATGCCATTTTTTGTAATTGTATTCTTTGTAATGGATGGGGTAAGGGGGTTGTCCCTTCTTGATATGATGGGTTTAATTCTACATTTGATTTCAGTTATAGCTCTTTACCTTTTTGTTGAATCAACAAATTTCTATCGAAGAGTTCGTATGAGGGTAGACCACAATGTCGCAACCAATGGAGGGTCAGTCTTTGCAATTTTTATTTTCCTCCTATCTGTTCCTGCAATTTACTTGTCATTCGTATTGGCCATCCTCTTTCCATTGTTGATTTATATGCCATAACAACACTTTTTCTTTCTTTCCTCTTTTTCATTTTTAAAGCAGGGAGATCTGCTGAAACATTCGGGGATTTGTAAACCATCATAACCTCTTAGTTTGGATCAGCAGACCATCCATGCTTGGATGTGGACTTCAAACGGCTATCCCTCAAACTTTTGGTCACGCAATGGATACTGGTTTTGCAGTCCTAACTCATCTGACAGCCAACATTTCCTAAAAACGCTTATGAACTAACCAAAAATTTTAACTTGTGCTCGAACTGACAAATGTTCGATATTTTTCACCTGATGAAAAAAGATTCCTCTCTGCGAAATCAATAGTTATCGAGGACGGACTAGTCAAGACTATCTCTCAAAATTCTGACCAATCCAACGTCAACACCATCGATTGTTCCGAAAAGTTCGTAATTCCTGGCCTCATTGATGCACATATCCATTTTTTTCAAAGTGGAGGATTGTTCACTAGACCTGATGGTCTTGATCTAAGGCACATAAAATCATATGAATATGAATTTGAAGAAATCAAAGCTTCTATCCCAGTATTGTTCAAGAGATATTTGGCCTGTGGGATTACTGGCGTTGTTGACTGTGGTGGGCCGTTTTGGAACTTCAATGTGTTGAAGGATTCGAAAGCGATGATAGCACCTGACGTGGCTGTAGCTGGCCCACTTGTATCTACAGTTCCACGCGAAAAGCTTGATCTTGGTGACCCTCCGATCATACAGGGCAAAACAGAAGAGCATGCCCGTGAGCTTGTCCGCCGATGTGTAGAGAAAAATCCTGCATTTGTCAAAATGTGGTTTATATTCAGACCAGAGTTTTTTGAAGACGATTCAACAATTATGAAGGCTGCAATTGATGAAACTCATAGGCTTGGGCTGAAAGCAGCTGTACATGCGACTGAATTGGAAACTGCCAAACGGGCCGTAAGTTTTGGAGCAGATATTTTGGTTCATAGCGTATTTGATGAAGATATTGACCAAGAATTCATTGATATGGTCGTTAAAAGAAAAGTGCTTTACATTCCCACATTAATGGTTAGGCTAGGGTACAGGGATGTCTATCGAACCCGTATCGAATTGCCTGAATTTGAAGCAAAATGGGGAGATCCCGATGTAATTAAAAGTTGGAGAACTCTAATGGTATTGGACGATAGTTTAGTTCCTGAACCCTACAGAACATTGAAAGAGGAATATGATTTGCCGCCTCCAGACTTGCTGACAACTGCTTCAATCAACTTGAGAAGACTCGCCAAAGCAGGTGCAATTATCTGTGCAGGAACTGATGCAGGAAATGTTGGTACATTGCATGGCCCAGCACTTCATAGGGAACTGGAACTTATGGTACAAGCAGGGATGTCTGCTGAAGATGTTCTTGTTGCCGCTACCAAAAATAATGCTGAAATCCTTGGAGTCAAAGGAACAATTACTGAAGGTACACCTGCCCGTATGGTAATATTGAACTCAAATCCACTTCAAAACATTCAAAAAACCACAGACATTGCTTTCGTAATACATGGATCAAACATCTATCAACCAAACGATTTGGTAAAACCGACCTCGATCACATCTGTTGTTGATCAACAGCTTCAAGCATATAACGCACGTGACATTGATGCCTTCCTTGAATGCTACCATCCTCGAGTGGAAATATATGATCTAACTACAAGCAAACTGAGAATGAGGGGACTTGCAGAATTACGGAAACGATATTCGCGGCTTTTTGAAAAAAGCCCAGAACTAAAGGCGACAATCACAAACAGAATAAGCTTTGGCAATATGGTCATCGATCATGAACATGTGACAGGATTCATGGGAAATCAGACTGTTCAGGCAATTGCCTATTATGAGGTGAAGACAAATCTTATTACCCGTGTCTGGTTTTCAAGATGATTTGTCCTCATCCATGTCCTCAGAAATAGGGCCATATAAAACCTCATCAATCTCTCCGTAACCTTCTTCTGTTTCATTTTTCTCTTCAGAGCTTATCCCTCCAAGAGAGTGAATCCCATTATTGACCAAAACTTTCATTGTATCGTATTCTGGCTCACTGCTTTCAAATAGAGTGAATTGTTCTAATGTTTCTGGGTAAATGATGGCATCCGCCGAGTTGATCAACTTCTCACTTAGCTCAGAACAACTGAATATGATAGTCTCGCTCAAAATTTGCTTGCATGCCATCAATAATGGTGTCAAACTGGGATTGTCCATGCCGAGCACCATAATGTTGACCTTTCCACTCAATGCCACATCATATGCTTCAAGCACAAAATGCATGTCCTCATATCCTTTTGGTATGACCTTGACTTGAAAGCCTGTATCCTGAACAATCTCCAATGCCCCACTTTTCAACTGCTGTGATGTCAGCAATAGTGCATGACGGACTTGTCCAAATGCCTGAAACTTTTCCTTTAATTGTTTAAGCAATGCAAGTTCAGGAGTTTTTCCTATTCGAAGGGCGTTGATGTCCACTATTAGCGCTATCCGAGGTTTACGAACCAGCATATCATAGATTTCGTTAATGTACTCAGACATCTCAACGCCTCTATTTCAGATAATCTTTGTAGCACTTAATCTTTTTGGAAGCAAAAAGAATTCCCATTTCACTCTTTTCAACTTACATTGTATGGTGTCTGCGAGGAAAAAGATGAGTTAGGAGAAATAAACTGGGAAATGAAATCTGGTAATTAACATGGTTGATTCAATTTTGTTTGGTAATATCACCCCTGCAAACGCTAGTTCGCTTGAAAGTTCATATCCCAAATTTTATACCAATATGAACCAATGGACATTCATGCAAGGATTTCCAAAGTCAAAACTGTTCTTAATCAGTTCTATTGTAACTTTGCTTCTGATTTTCTTGTCCATCTATGTGACTTTCAATGCCAACACCCCTTTGTTGGGAACCTATGCTATTGTCTTGACAATGTTTCTTACAATTCCCATGATCTTTGTGACTACAATGCTTTTCCTGTATCTCCGGAATCACCCATCTGATCAAACAATGAATTTGAATACATGACTGCTCTTCTTTCTTTTTCCTAAAAATAGAAAATATTCTGATTAACAAAACTCTCCACAAAATTAAAGAATGACCCGAGAGGGACTTCCGATCATGCAACCACATTTGCACGAATTTCGAACCCTCGATCACGTGCAGTTTGGATGTTATCTAACTTGGACATCCCCAAGCACGCATGTTACCAAGCTACACTATCGGGTCATTACATTTCGTTTTCCTGAGTTGTTGGATATAACATTTTTGATATGTTTAGTATATGTCCTTGCAATTTGAAGCCCCTAATTGATTTTTTTTATAGCGAATGGCGAT
>JALUTL010000332.1 GCA_027016475.1 Candidatus Heimdallarchaeota archaeon | reverse complement strand
CGTTGAATATTATTTCTTCTGCTGTAAACCAAAGGTATGTTTCCTCTTTCAAGGATGTTCGTTTAAAACTTTCAAAAGCAGCAGGTTTTAATTCCTCATCACAAATTTCAGAAGATGTGGTTGGTTTTCTTGAATCCTCAATTCTGTTTGCTCGAATTTTAGCATATGCTGAAGGATTTCAACTTATTTGGCATGTAAACAATGAAAAAAAATGGGGTATTGATCTTGCTTCAGTTGCAAAGATTTGGAGAAACGGATGTATTATTCGTTCTAAACTGTTGACCAATATAATTTCGACATTTGAACAGTTTCCTGATTTGAAGTTGCTTCTTCTTGCAGATGACATACATTCATTACTTAAGAAATTGCTTCCCTCAGTCCAAAAATTACTTAACATTTCATCACAATTGGGGGTTCCTCTGCCTTGCATCAGTGCGGCTATGCATTCCTATTATAGCTGGATTGCTGACGTGTTGCCAGCAAATCTAATTCAGGCCCAAAGGGATTATTTTGGATCCCACGGTTTCACCCTCATTGAAACTCCAGACAAGAGGATTCATTGGTCTTGGAGAAGATAATTATTCAATGCTAAAATTTTTTGCGTAGAGGATTTTTCCTTCGTCTACCTTATAGTCTGCAATCCAGTGAAACAGCTTTGCCTCCTCAATCACGTCTATCCCCAAATCTCTGAAGAATTGGTTGATATTCAAAATGTCGCGTATTAGGAAAAGCTCGGCTCTGGGATGGGATGTAAGAACTGCCTGTGAAACATCAATAATGAAAAATTGATTGTCCTGTTCTCTGTAGAGTATGTTGAAAGGGCTAAAATCACCATGCACAAGCTTTGCTTCCTGGTACATTGTCTTCAGTGCCTGCATGATTGATTTGTACAGCTTTCCTGGATGCTTTATCTCTGATTCAATCAACTTTGGCAGTGCTTTCTCACCATCTCCCAAAAATTCCAGAAGAAGGACATTTCTTTCAACATCTATTGGCTGTGGAACTGGAATCCCCTTTTCATGCATCTTTTTCAGATTTTTGAATTCTTTCTTTGCCCAAGCTTCAATGAACCCTACTCTTGATTTGCGGTAGGTTTGAAATCTATGGTCTCCTTCTACGTAGACCTTCATCTTTTTGAAGGCAGGTGAATTGATTCTATAAATTTTACATGCCAACGGTGGATTGCCTGGACAATAATAGACATTTGCCTCCTTTCCGGTTGAGATTGCCCCTTCCATTGAATCAATTATTCCCTTCTGTATGAATTTGAACACAATTTTTGTAGTTCGTTCATCGAAGACTGTTTCCATTGTGGAAAACACTTCTGGATCAACTTTTCGTTTCAAACTGTTGTCTCTATTCTTTTCTAGCTCTTCAATTGCTTCATCCTCTTTTTCAATGATTTCATTGTCTTCTTTCAAAGGGATATCTGTCATCTAAGTTGTATTGTAAATTTCTGGCTAAAAAGCTTATTACAGCAGTTTTATCATCCCTGAAGATGTCCGCTCCTCATCAATTACTTTGAAAAGGGATACAACGAAGGCTACAAACATGAAAACAGTTACGAGGTTGACTGCTATTGCAAAAACCTGTCCTCCTACCACTGATGCTGGATAGATTATCAAAATTACAAGAATCACATAGATTGCCGCAGTGTAACCTATTGTACGTAATGCTGGGTTAAGTGCTCTTTTCCACCCTTCAAAATCAAGTAAAAGGCTTGTTGCCGATTTGCTCATAATACAGGGATAATATGCTCGCTTTTCTATTTTTGGATTGCCTTCATCATTCTGGTTTCAAAAAAATTTTTCCTCGCCATTCCAAAAACAAAAGGGTTTCTCCAATTGGTAGGGGTATCGGGAACTCGTCCTGTTGGACTTCAAAAGTATGGTAGTCCTGTAAATCCATCAATTCATAAGATTCAGTTGAATGGTTGTGTGAAACTATCAAATAGCTAACTGGGAATGGTTTTGGATCAGTTGGAAGAAGATCTTCCCATTTTTCAATTGTGATTTGCTCACCGTTTCTAACATAAGTTGCTTCCACTCCCTTAGAGGAAATGCTGTTGATCAGGGCCAACTGCCCTTCGAATTCAACAAAATCTCCGGGAACAACTCCCGGAATCCTGTAAAGATACGTGGCAGCGTATTTCCTTTGTCCGTCCCGATCCTCTCCCACAAGCTTAAAATTCTTCTCTGCCACCCCGATCCACTTTTTTTTAAGCTCGGCAATGATTGATTCAGCAAGGAGCTTTGACGCCAGCTTCAGGTCAAGGCCATATTTGGTTTCAGTTACATTGACAACAAAGGCCATAGGGTTGATCTTTTGTGATTTCTGCACCAGTTCTGTCACCATTGCTTCAAACTCTGACTTCTCCTCTTCTGTCATTTGCCTGTTGTTGGCCCTGAACTGCAGGGTGACGTTTCCTCCCGTTTTCTTCATCCCACAAGCCTTGCAAGTACTCCAATTGAAATTAAATTCGAGCGAATGTTGTTCTATATGTATATTAAACTCTTCAATACGATTGTCCATGGCAGTTATTTCAACGATCAATTGTGGTTTTCCATCCTCCCACCTTGGCCATTGCAGTGGTTGGGTTTCTATCTCCACATCAATGTCTGCATTAATCCATCTATATGTATTATCCAAGACCGTTTGGATGATATCCTCCTCAGTGTTTGAGTTAGTCCAACCTGAGGGCAAATGAACTGCCCCGCATTCGATGCAAATGCCCAAATCCACACTCTTCTGCTTGAGTGATATGCTTTGATTCTCTTTCCAATAGCATACTTCACAAAATGCATCATATAATGGCGCATTTGTATTTCCACATATTGCACAGAATGCCCCTTGCTTCATCACTTGCCACACCTTTCTGTTCTTAAGGGATTGATGCTACTGTTCCTTTTTACTTTTTGTACTTAGCACATTCTTCCACCCCTCGGGGATTCCTTTGCTTCCGATTAGACCGGAGATGGCAATCATAGTTACTGCCAATCCCCACGAGAGAGGTGTGTCCGAATTCGCAGTGCCAGATACCACAAAGTCAACAAATATTTTCCCACCGACAGGGTTGTTGATGAAAACATTCGCGGAATGTGGCGGCTGATCATCCCAAAATGCCAGCATTACTTGGTATTTTTGTCCTGGTTTGAGGCTAATGTCATACCCCTTTTGGTCTTCCGAATCCAATGGCTTAGAGAATTCAAAAATTAATGTTCCGTCCATTGTTCCAACGGTGCCTACTGTTTCGTCTGATCCTCCGTTGTCTACGTCCCGAAATACTTTGAACGAATGGGTGTAGAAATCTTCTGCCTCTTTCTTGAAATAATTGACCATTATAATGTCGTCTGGAGATGCCACAGTACCGTGGATGGCATTGTCCCCATTGTTGTCAAACTCAATTCCAAAGTAGTCGTGCTTGTTTTTGGGATCCAAATTAATTGTCTCATCAGGATCATTATGTGGGATTATTGCAAGAAAATAGATTGTTGTACTCGAATAAATAATTGACAATGTCATGTCAATGGTTTTGACTCCATTTTTCATTTGAAACGTGTGGACTTCAGCTTTATCCCATTCTCCTTGGTCTATCTTTCCATCCAATATTGGGAACTCTTCCGCTTCGGCCGGTAATGCAACAAAAGACGTAAGAATTAAGGCAATTGTTAACCAAGTCAAACCACTGACCATATTTGACTGGTATAAATTGTGAATTTTAGGGTTGGTGTATGTCCCGATACATTTGCTTCAAACATCGACAGCCAACATCCTTTTGATCTCCCTTATTTTGTCCCTTAGAAGCGCTGCAACTTCAAATTCCAATTTTTCGGCAGCTTCGTTCATTTGGAGTGTGAGCTCTTCAATCAGTACGTTTACATCCTCTGTTTTCATTTCATCGGTTTTTGGCAAATCAATCTCTGGTTTTTTGAGCGATTCAATGTCGTCCAGTACGCTTTTCAATCCTTTCACAACAGTTTTCGGTGTAATATTATGCTCCTTGTTGTATTGTTGCTGTATCCTTCTTCTCCGATTGATTTCATTGATTGCTTCTCTCATGTTCTCTGTGATCCGGTCTGCGTATAGAATTACTTTGCCCTCTACATTGCGTGCCGCTCTTCCCATTGTCTGGATCAAACTTCTTTTTGAGCGCAGAAATCCTTCTTTGTCAGCATCCAATATTGCAACCAATGACACTTCTGGAAGATCTAACCCTTCTCTCAGCAAATTGATTCCAACCAGCACATCAACTTCACCTTTTCTTAAATCTTGGAGGGTTTGGACTCTGTCCAAAGAATCTACATCACTATGCAGGTAGGTTGCCCGAATACCCAATTCTAGGAGGTATTCCGATAACTGCTCTGCCATTCTCTTGGTCAATGTTGTCACTAAAGTTCTTTGACCCTTTTCCACCCGTTTTTGAATTTCAATTATGACATCATCTATCTGGTTGTCTGTTTTTCTGACATCAATTTCTGGTTCCAAAAGTCCAGTTGGGCGAATTATAAGCTCGGCAACCAATTGTGACTTTTCTAATTCATAGTCTCCAGGGGTTGCACTCATGAAGAGGGTATAGGGCATTCTCCTCTCAAACTCTTCAAACCTGAGTGGACGATTGTCATATGCCGTAGGAAGCCTGAAGCCATAATTGACCAAACTTTTCTTACGGCTGAAATCACCCCCATACATCCCCTTGATTTGAGGTATTGTCACATGGCTTTCATCTATAATAAGGAGGTAATCTTTTGGAAAATGATCCAACAACGTGAATGGTGGGTCTCCAGGACTTCTACCATCAAAATGGAGTGAATAGTTCTCAATCCCTGAACAATATCCGAACTCTTCGAGTTGTTCAAGATCATAGCTAGTTCTTTGCATGAGACGTTGGGCTTCTGCAACTTTTCCGAGAGAAAGCAATTCTGCATACCTGTCATTCAGTTCTTCTCGGATGGATCGAATTCCCCTTTCCAATGCCTGCTGTTGAGTTAGATATTGTGCTCCCGGATAAATCTTGATATTGTCCAATATTTCTAACCGCTTTCCAGTTGTAGGATCCTTTAGGCTGATTTGTTCCACTTCATCACCAAAAAACTCTATTTGGATGCTTTCGTCCTGATAAATCGGAAGAAGTTCGACTGTGTCTCCTTTTGCCCTGAATGTTTTGGGCTTTAGCTCATATTCGTTTCTCCTGTACTGCATTTCCACTAATTTTCTCAAAAAGACGTCCCTTTCCAAAGTCATTCCAACTGATATGTCAATTGCCATATTTCTGTAAATTTCCGGTAAACCGACACCATAAATTGCAGAAACACTGGCGACAACAATCACATCATCCCTTTCTGCCAAAGAACGAGTGGTTGAGTTCCTGAATTTTTCAATCTGCTCATTGATGCTGAAATCCTTGCTGATATAGAGATCTTTTGTAGGGATATAGGCCTCCGGCTGATAGTAGTCGTAAAAGCTGACGAAGTATTCTACTTTGGCAGATGGAAAGAATTGTTTGTATTCAGCATAAAGTTGTGCTGCCAATGTTTTGTTGTGGGCTATTACCAAGGTGGGCAGTCCCACTCGTTCAATGATGTGGGAGGAAACAAATGTTTTTCCACTGCCTGTAACTCCGAGAAGTGTCTGAAATTTGTTTCCTTTCAAAAAGCCTTCTGAAAGCTTCTCAATGGCAGTAATTTGATCTCCCATTGGCTTGAACGGGGCTTCTACTTTAAGGGGCATTCGTGTAAAAATACTCTGAATTTGTTTAATTGTGTTATGAAAGGAGACTCATTTGGAACTGATCAATATGGAAATGAAATCAAAATGTTTGCTCCAAGCAATAAAATTGATGCAAGTTGGAGTGCGGGCATCATCCCCCTTTTGGAGGTTAGTTTGGGTGAAATTAGGCGTAACAGCTTCTCTCCATCCATAAACGGCATTGGCAGGAAATTCAAAAATCCAAGAACCAAATTTACATTGACCATCCATTGGATAAACATGGTGAAGTAGTATGGCAACAAGGGGGAGAGCCCCTCCAATTTTGGAATGAAATTGTGGTAAACGGTAACTCCAATCGACGATCCGTTCAGTAGACTGAACTGACGTGAGGTTGTTGTATTGAGAATATAGCTTTGTTGGTTGGTTGAAACTTGAAGCAAGGTTCCTGGTGGAGTCTTTGCCAAAAGGTTGACTAATGTATGAAAGTCGACTATCGCTGTTTGGTCTAATGGTAGCCCTTCAAAAGAAAAGCGCGCTACCTGTAAAATAACTTCCTTTCGGGAAATGCCTGCAATGTCTGCGGGACTACCATCTTCAACAGAAACAACAAGTGCGCCTGTTCCTTTGTTGTATGCAATTCCAGCTATATCGGTTGAAAAGTATGCAAAAGGAAGCATTAAACTAGCCAAAACCAAATTTGCTACAATTCCTGCAGCTATGATGGATTGGAAATTCAAATTTCCATTGATCTGTTCAGAAACGGATGGCTTTCTAATTTTGGTGAATGCCGTGAAAAAAATTCCTACAAACCCAAACCCAAATGCTTCAACTTGCTCTTCATGGGCAATTGCCATAAAGGCATGGGCGATTTCATGGACAACCAATCCTATGAACAATGCAAGGAGAAAAAGAAGTAAACTGTCAAGCGTGAGGAAGAAAATGGGTGTAGTAGACAAAACTGAGCCTAAGTCTGACACAATGTTGAAGATAAGAACAAGCGGTGTAGTAACCATTCCTGCTATGGAAATCATGTAGATTGGCTTGGATGCCCTCTTTCCAAATGATGATAGTCGTTCAGACATAAGAAGAACTGTGGCCGTCAACTTTGGTGGTTGAAATAGGATGACCATTGGAGCAATGTAGATCCCGTATTTGCTCCAGTCTCTTACATAAGCCAAAAAGAATATGGCCGCCCAAAAAATGAGCAAAGCCAATCCAATATCAAGTATTGAGATGCCCACATCGTAATGTTTTTTCCAACATATATGAAGTTAAAGATCACCTAGTGATTCACTTTAGCAATTTGCTATCAATATATGCCATAAACACCAAAATCACCAATGCAAAGAAATTGGTGGTTAAAAGTGCCCAATCTCCTATTGGGATAAGCTTGTTGGCAAATCCATTAAAAAAGTCGAAACCGGGGAGGCGGTAGTTGATATCATTTGCAATGAGTCCCATTTGGATCAGCGAAAGAATCGCACCAAATAAACCATAGAAAAACATGACAAGTATGAAAAATTTCTTGATTGGTCCGATTTTTATCTCCTTTGTTTCCTGTTTCCGAATCAAGGTTTCAAACTTGTCTTCTACAATGGTCACCACTTCTTCATGAAGCTCTTCGTCTACCTTTGGTTCATCCTCGGTTTCTACATTGACTAAATCTTTTTTCTCCCCTATATCATCATCTTTGGAAAATGTTTGGGCTACTTGGTCTGTGATCTCCGTTCCTATACCTTCATTTTCGTCATTTTTTTGCTCATGGTTTCCCTTCAAACTTGTATCGGTATGCGTATCTCCAGGTTCAGATGAGGAGGATGTGGCTTTTTCATCCTCCTGATTTTCCTCAACTTTTTTTTGGGGCATCTCCTTTTTTTTGGTATTGTCTGCATCCACTTCCAATCTTTCTGTATCCTCAGACGAATCGGACATGATATGGCTTCGATAACATGAAAAATAAACTTTCCTTGTACTGATTGCACATTTCCCTTCTTTGGTCAGTTAACAATACATACAAATAATCTTTGTATGAAATAACACAGGATGGACAAAATTGCTGAGCTGTTGGCTGTGCTAAACGACCCGGAAGCAGATCCATGGAAAAGGGCCGATGCCGCATTGGAGTTAGGTGATATAGGGGATGAAAGTGTCATTCCTTCGCTCATCAAGAATCTCAAGGAAGGTTCACATGATTTTATACGAAGGGATTGTGCTGAGGCACTGGGCCTTCTCGAAATCCATACCAAGGAAGTGGTAGAGGCGCTGATTGAAACAATGCAAAAGGATCCGTTTCGTTATGCCCGCAATGAAGCGGCAGAAGCGCTTGGCAAATTGGAGGCCAAAGAAGCAGTGCCTGCATTAATAAAGTTTCTACGAGAAGAACCTTGGGAATTTGGTCGAGCCAGTGCCGCGTTGTCTTTGGCAGAAATAGGTGACAAAGAATCTGTTCCTGAAATTCTTGACCAGATTACCAAGGAAAAAGAATTCTATGCTAGAAGGGATATGCTCAAGGCGTTGCTGAAATTCAAGGACAGGCGAACTATTCCACTTACAATAGACCTTCTACTTAATGATGAAAATTGGGAGGTTCGTAAACAGGCTGCTGAAAATTTAGGGTGGATACCTTCCCCTGAAGGTTTGGAAGCTTTGGTACTTGCTTTGAAGCAGGATCCCCATATGCATGTCCGTCAAGCCTGTGAAAGTGCTTTACGAAGAATTGCTGGAGATTATCGTATCCCTTGGGTTTCGGCAGAAGATCTTTTGTCAAAAAAAGATTTGATTAAATTTGGCTAATCATCAAAAATTGGAAAGGATTTTAAGGAATTTTGTCCTGAGATTGATATGGTTTCCAATGATGAAACGTTTTCACAAATTATTGAACATTTGACCAAACTTGCAAAAGCTGATGGTAAGATAACAGAAGAGGAAGAAGCCCTGTTGATTGAAGCACAAGTAAGCCTTATGATGTATGACGAAGCTCTTAGTGATGCTCTTGAAGATGGAATAATTACTGATGAAGAGAAGGAGTTATTGGAGGGGCTAAAAGAACAAGCCATTCAGACATCATGGGAATTGGCAAAGGAAACAGCCGGAATTTCAGATGATGAGCTCAAAATGCTTGAAATTCTTGCTCGGAAGTTGCGAGGAAAATAACTTTGTTCATCTGCTCCAATTTGGATTTTGCAACTATGTAGACATGGCACTCTTTATATCATGGAAAAAAAATCTCGAAGTAATGA
>JALUTL010000331.1 GCA_027016475.1 Candidatus Heimdallarchaeota archaeon | reverse complement strand
TGAGAACGCAACGACTATTTCGCAAAAAAAAGTTTTTAATTTGATATTAGAATTGATGAATAATGACAAAAAAGGTTTTTGCCCTTTTCATCTGTGCCCTTTTCTTTGCTACTGCAGGAATCAATTTGGGAATGGCGGATGATGAGTTATCGGCATATTTTTTGGACTATGGATATTTTGATGGGGGAAATGATGGGTTAAGCAATGATACCTTTGCTGTTTTTGTGGTCAAAGGGGAGTTTGATGATTCTGCGTGTTTCATACTTTTTTCAAAATTGCAGTTGCCATCAGGTGAAGTGACCGTTTATGATTTTGTAGTTGATCAGGAAAGGGACATTGAGATATACAGACTTATTTTTCACAATCATGCAACAGAAGTTGGGGACTATGTTATTGAATTGGATTTTGTGTGGAGATCAGATGATACTATTCTGACGAATCACATTGAAGTTGTTTTTGATTCACCGGGACGGCCTGGAACTCAACCACCATCTGCAAGTTTGGAAGTTGGGGTGAATGTATAAGACCAATCAAATTTAAAAACACAGACTTTGAAATTTTCCGGCTGTTGGAATTCGACCCACTGATGCCAATAAGCCAAATTGCAAAAAGTACTGGATTGGCATGGAATACTATCAAGAATAGAATCGACCATTTGGAAAAAAATGGAATATTGCGAGAGCCGTATCCTATTTTGAAATATGAAGTGTTGGAATTGGAACGACACCATGTTACGGTTTCCCTTAACAATTCGACAGTTCTTTCAGTTTTGGAAGAGAGCCTGAACGATTACCCCTACATCAGGTACAGAGCAAGATTCCATGGTGATGAGGGGTTTGGTCTTTATCTTCAATTTGATATTCCAAAAGGTACAGAGCATCATTTGGAATCATATTTGGGATTATTGCTGGTCAAGGGCGTCATTGATGACTACCAAAGATATGTGGAATTAGGGCCAAGGTATGAGACGCGATTGAATTTTTCGCAATACAATTTTGAAAACCAACAGTGGAAATTTTCATGGAAAGAATGGTTGGATCGGATGGATGAACAAGAGGTTCAATCCTTGGAGTATGAATCTCCGAAAAGCCTTCTTGGAAAAATTGAGCCAATTCATTTTGAGGTGTTGCAATTGTTGTTTGAGGATGCCCGTACATCACAGAAGCAGATTTCGGAGCGATTGCAGATTCCAATGGGGCAGGCACACAGGCATTATCGGTTTGTCATGGAAAAATTGGTAAAAAATGTTCGACTTTATTACGATACAACATATTTTGATCTGACTTCCACGTATATGGCAATTATTAAGGCAGAAGGAATGGCGGAAAAGGTTTTCAACAATTATGTAAAAGGAGGTCCTCCATTTAGTACATCCCTTTCACTGCTTCAAAACGATAAAGTTTTACTGTGGGGATCTTTCAGTCCTCAGCAGGGAATTGACGCAATATTTTCCTTATGGGAAAAATTTTCTGATGTGAAAGTCTATTTGTTGGATACAACGGATAGGGGGTCTTTTTCATATGATTTTTATCCTCCGAATTTTGATTTTGATAAGAGGTGGTGGAAGGTAGACAGGTATTACATGGTGGAAGAACCGTTCCTTCTGTTGGATCAGAGAATGGAGGGGTTCTAGAGGGGAGAATGATTCCTCTTTTGTAATTGTTGAATAAGTGGGGGTTGTGGAGATTATGGGTATACTGAATCTTTCGCCAGAAAGTCCAGTGAAGGGTTCAGTTGTATCAGCAGACCAAGCACATTCGAGAGCGGAGCAATTATTGGATGATGGGGCGGACATTATTGATGTCGGGGGGAATTCCTCATCTTCAAGGGCAAGGGAAATCCTAGTTGACGAGGAGATAACACGGGTAATTCCTATTGTCCGTAGGCTGTCCTCGGCAGGGATGCGGGTATCGGTGGACACATGGAACTGGAAGGTCGCAGATGCAGCAATTGATGCAGGAGCATGGATGATCAATGACATTGATGGTGGGCGGGATCCTCGTTTGGTTAGCACAGTAGTTGAAGGAGAAGTCCGGTATTGCATCATGCATATGCGTGGTCGTCCGAAAGGTCATTATGAAGTAAATCAGACTTATACGGATGTTGTCTCTGAAGTGGTTGGAAAGTTGAAAATTCGAGCAGAAGGACTGGAAAGGCAAGGGTTGAAGCCAGATATGATATACTTGGATCCAGGATTTGGATTCGGGAGGGATGGGCAGACCAATCTTGAGTTGCTGAAAGGTCTTGAAAGGTTGAAAGGGAAATACAGGCTCTTGGTTTCGGCATCTCGGAAGGCATTCCTGACAGACCTGTACAAGGCCTCTCGACATGACCAATACGATGATAATCTGTACGAGGCAACTATAGTTTTTAACACGCTACTTATGCTTAATCAACCGGATATTGTTCGTGTCCATGATGTGCGGGCCATTTCAGTGACCCGAGACATTGTCAGTTCATTTCTTGAAGCGTCGGAAAGCGAGGAAAGCGAGTGAAAGAATGAAGAGTGTCAACGGAATTGGGGCAAGAGCCGAAGAAGTTGTTGGAGAATTTTCCGAAGAGGTTTGGAATGCTGTCTCTTGGGTTGATGTCATTGTGGATACATCGGATGAGGTAAGTGAAGTGTCAGAAGTGGTTGGGTCAGAGGGTTGTGCAACCAAATTTTGTTTGGATGCTACAGAAACCACACCCATTTTAGGATCCCATACGATGTTCTGGGGATTGATAGCATCAAAGGTGAACATGATCTTGGATGATGTTTCGCCTTCTTCATCAGTTGAATTTTCGAGGGTTGAGGACAGTACATCTATTGTTGAACTGCCAACCACTGCAAATTCTGCCCAAGAGAAGAAACCAGTAGCATTTGCTGCTGCTATCTTAACCTCCGTTTCATTGGATGCGATTCCCTCCAGCTCGTCCTCAGATTCCTGCTCAATTGACAGTTGGCTTTCTGTCTTGACGTGTGTCTTGAGTGCCAACTTGGAGCTTGTGTTGGTGAAGCTGAAGCCGTTTATGTAGACATCAATTTTAAGGGAGTTGGGAGCAATGGTCACATTGTTTTTGTTGAGGAATGTGCTGGACAATGTCATGACAAGTGAAAACACGCCGTCCAATGTTGTGGCATTGATGATCAGCAGGCCGATTGTGTCGTTGTAGACAACGCTGAGATTGTGCCATCCTGTCTTGCCGATTTCGTAGGTGGACAGGGCAGTCTCGTTTTCATAACCTGCAATGCCTTCGTCAATGAATTCGACAATTTCGTCAAATTTGACCTTGTAGCTCAATTCGGTTTCGTTATTTGTAGTGCTGTTGAGCTGAACTTCATTTGAAAATTTGAATTCAATTTCAGCGGCATTGTCGGAACCGACGTCAAATTCGACTTCAAAGACATCCTTTGTTGTTCCGTTTCGGAGTGTGGATTTGGATTTAAACCGGTCTATTTCCGCTTCATATTCGATATCACGGGCAAAGGCCTCTTCTTTTTCGTCATCAACTCCATCGTCATCGGAATCACCATCATCCGTGGAGTTGTTTTCATGATCCCATATTTGAAGATCGGATGGGTCATGTGTTTGTTCAATGGCAACAGGTGAGCCAATAAAGGCAACCAAGCCAAAGAGGATCATTATTAGCAATAGGTGTTTCATCGTGGTTGTTTCACCTGATTATACATAGGATTTCATGGTATATTGCATGTTAAGGAACAACATTGCCCACTGCTTTCACCTCAAGGTGCAACAATCAAGTACTGGGGAACACAGGCAAGGAGTAGATTAAAACATACCCACAGGGCTTCAAGAGGGGAAATATAAAACAAATGGCAATGTTGGTATGAAGCATCTGCTTCAGGATGATTACAATGGAAACCAAAGAAAAACACAATGAAACCATCGAGTACTTGCTCAAGAAAATTGCTATCGAGAGGGAACTCCAGTTGGCCAAAGGCAAGGCACATTTGTACAGGCTGAATTATTGAACCAGCTGATCCAAAAGATCGCAGTGAATCTTGAAGTCTTCAGGAGAATACAGAACGAAACGGATTAGCTTGACATTGTCAAGAGTTGGAATTACGTCAATAACTGTTTGAATGGCAATTTTTGCAGCTTCCTGTACGGGATATCCAAAAATACCTGTGGAAATTGCTGGAAAGGCAATGGAAGTCAATTTATGCTCATCAGCGAGCTTGAGGGCATTTGTGTAACACAGGGCCAGAAATTTGGGTTCAGGCTTGTCTACCCCATAAACAGGGCCAAGGCAATGAATTACATGCCTGTTGGGCAAATTGTGCCCCCCTGTTATCACTGCTTCTCCGGGTTTGATGGGGGCCAGCGGACGGCATTCTTCCTCAAGTCCGGGGCCAGCCGCCCTATGAATTGCACCTGCAACCCCTCCTCCAGGTTTGAGCCATGCGTTCGCCGCATTTACTATGGCATCGGCATCAGGCTGTTTGGCAATGTCACCTTGAACACATTCAATGGTGACCCCCATAACCTGTTTTTTCATGGTTTTGCATTAGAGCGGAACAACATAAGGATTTTGCAGGAAAAGACAACAATTGGAAAAACAATATTCAGATTTTGACAAGTTGAGATAAATGTGAGACAATTATCAGAAGCATTTATGTATTCAAAACACATATGAATTGAAAAAGTATTTCAAGGATGTCAACGGGCAGTTCTACCATAATGATTATCAATGCTACAATTATAGCAGTAAATTATGGACATGTGGGACTGGCTTCTTGGCACAACTGTCGTGGGGTTCATCCTTTTTTTTGTCATTTTTGTCTTGGCCTATCGTGCTTTTGGAAGCATTTCAATGCAAAGTCCCTTCGTCGGATACTTTCTGTTTGCCCTATGGGGGATGGTATCTGCCTATTTGGAGGTTCATCAACCGGACAATGAAGCTGCACAGGCGGCAGCCATTATCATATTGGTTGTTGGCGTGTCCCGCGTTTACAGCCGTTTATTGAGCATTATCCATGGCAACGTGACAGTCCAAATTCACAACCTGAATAATCTGTTGGGAAATGTCTTTCTTGGAATGATGGTTACACAGATGATTTTTCCCCAATTGAATGTTGTTTCCCAATTAGATGGGACAGTCACAGCAAATCCGGTACTTTATGCACTTCTGCTTGCCTATTTGGGCACTGCACTGTACTTGTACATTAAAATATACAGAGTAAGCTTTCGGATACGTTTTGCCAGAAACATGTTCCTCAATGACCTTGCCAAGTTTTTGGTTTTGACTGCCGTAGTGCTGATTTTGGTTCAGCTGATTTTGATGGACGAACCAGAAGGATGGCGATTGGCTCTTTACATAATCAGCAGAACAGTGTTCATTCTTGGTTTGACTGCCTACTTCATCCAGTTGCTTCTGATAAGGTCGACAGATTTCTTGGGAATGGGGCTGACGCAGTATGTGCTTGCAAAGGCACACATAAGCTACGCACTTTTCAGCTTTGACTTGGTCGGTCCGAGAATCGTTGTTGCAAAAGGATTCGATTTCATTGGTGAGCAAGACAGACAAGCGCATCTAATGAAGCTTGGATCAGCAGGAATGGTTCTGATGGGACGGGAGGACGGATACTTTGAGGGAGCAGTCAACCTGCCCGTAACCATGGATGGCAGCCATGTGGGACTTCTTGTGACCTTTTGGGCAACAGACCCATCCCAAGAGGACAAAAGACTTGAAGGCAGAACCTTTTTTGCATGGCTGGTAGCACTTTCCAGACAGCATGAATGGGTACTCGCATCGAAGCAGGCTTGGGAACGGGCAATAGGCATTCACTTCAAATCGCATCACAACCTCAAAGCAATTGTCCACGAAAAGTTGGCCGATGCCATGATCGAGCATACAGTACTGTCCATAATTCTCGAAAAGTATGGGATTTTCGATCATGACGTGGCAGATGACATCATGCGGGCAAGGGGACAGCAGTAGGGTCTCCCTGTCCGAGTTTTGCTATCGGGAGATAAAGAAGCAGAATCACACAGGTTAGCAGAAAATTGAGAAAGAGAATCCATGATTCTACCAAGTTGGCAGCAGAAGCAAACATAAAATACCCTATGCTCAACAGCATGCTTTTCAGTGATTGTACAGAGGCCCTTACTTCAGAATCCAGCCCTTCATTGAGCTGCACAACAGAAATGATGGAGATCGCACCACGCCCAATTTGATGAAGGCCGATGGCAAGAAGAACACCAAATAAATCGAGTGGAAGAACGAACAGGGCAATACCAGCAAGTACACTGGCCATGGCAATTCCAAGAATCTTGCCACCATAGACTCTTCCCCTTCTTACCATCCAAGACATCAGAAAAACGATGACATTTGCCATCATAAGGACAAGACTGAAAAAGGCTGGATCAACATCGTTTGCCTGCAATTTAGGAATGTAGGCCCAAAAAGCGACACGTAGAGGAATGAACAGAAGGGAAGAAAGCAGAAGCACTTCAATGAACCTTCTGGTCTTTACATAGACAAGCGATTCTCTCAATATCATACCTCCTGACAAAATCCGATGCTTCTTTGGTTCCTCAGACACAGCCATTGCCGATGCTGCAAAGAAAAGATAGACCATTCCCACATAAAGTGGGAGAAACGGGTCGACAAGCATCAATAGCGATCCAAGCAGAAGAAGCACAATGTTGCTCCCAGTCCTGACCATGACACCAGTATTGATTATATGTGCAGCCGACTCTTCATTGCCAGAATCGACAGCGCTGTCCCAAATGAAAGCAGTGTTTGCTCCTGAAACACTGGCAAGGCCTATGGCAAAAAGCAGTTCGACAACGACAAACTGAAGGAAAGTCTTCGCAACTGCATAGCCCATCAGTCCAAAGGCAGTAAACAGAATGCCGAATGCGACAGTGTTCCTTCTGCCGAAACGATCGGCAACAATGCCTGACGGGTATTCCAGCACAAGCAAAAACAGACTGAATATCCCCTGAAGGAACAATATGTCACCCAAAGTAAGGCCGGCAAGCTGCCACAGCAGATACACTGGGGGAATGGACATGCCTAGCACATCAACGGACTGAAGATAGTATGCAATCTTGTTTTTTTTGAAATTCATTTTCTGCACATCCTGTGACCCAGAGACTGAGCAGAACATGCACAGGAAAAAAATACAAGAAACTATCCTACCCAGTCATCGGAGCATCAATTACCTAAAAGCGGCTGTAAGGTTCGCATGGGAGATTGCTCCTTTCATGGGTGGACAACATAACCCCTTTTTTCCTCATTTAAGCTTTCCGAAACCTACGTTCATCTACACAGGAATGCAAACCCAATCTCCAAAAATAATCAGTGAAAGTCAAGTTGGTTGCCATCAGGGTCATACATCGTGGTCTGATCCATATTGCCACCTACAAACTCAACCGAAATGCCCTCACCCTTCTGCACCCGGATCATGGCATTGCCATTCATCAGCAAATCGTCCATGGGAACAAAGCCAAGTGTCAGATAAAACTGCTGGGTTCGTTCAGGATCTGTAGCACCCAAAACCACAATTGCTTCACCAATGCCCAGCTCTCCGGAAAGTTCACTGTTCAGGTATTCCGTCATGCGTTGAGGAATTGCAAGCTCCGTGTGGTGCGTGTCGAAGAACACCATCCTTCCGTCAGGGTCTGACAATGTCATGCTCCCACCACCTCCTTCAGCAGGCCGGTAAGGCGTTCGAATCTCAAGTCCGCAATTCTGGGCAAATTCGTTGACTGCATTGACATCCGCCCCCCGAAAGTTCAGCAATGGTTGGTCGATATATCCCTTATACAGCCCGACACGGAAGCCTCGATGGGATATAACGCACCAGCCTTCCTCCAAATTTCCTTCCACCTTCCTGAAACCCAAACGTTCATAGAAACGAAAGGAACGACCGACATCTTCGACTTTGAAGCAAAGGTCAAGCCTGCCCAAAGGTGGAGGGTTCATAGATGTTAATTTCAATATAACCTAATAATTCTTTGCAGTGGGGCAATAAAACACAAAATGAACCTGAAACAGCCCGGATTCATAGTGCAGGAGTTTGCACTGTAAATGGATTCTCCAACCTTTATAACGTAATGGTTAATGATACAATTTGAAATGGAATTGGATTATTCTGTAAGCTCTCGAAGTTTCCGTTCGGCCTCTTCAGCCCTCTTTTCAGCCTCCAGCCTCTTCTGCCGCTCATCTTCAGCTTGTTTTTCAGCCTCCAGCCTCTTCTGCCGCTCATCTTCAGCTTGTTTTTCAGCCTCCAGCCTCTTCTGCCGCTCATCTTCTGCCTCCCGCTCTGCCCGCTCACGGCTAGTGAGAAGAACCATACCAGTGTCCCGTTCAACCAGAGCAAGATAATAAAGAGGTAAAATATCATGTTTCTTGTATTTTGCTTTTCTCTCCACAATGCCAAATTTGAAGGGAAGAAGATCTGGACGAACATCCAATAATTTACTGGCGTCAATTTCGCCTCCCTCTGTTCCACAAGTTTCATGAAGCTCCACAATATGGTACTGATCACCTTCCCTGTAATAGATTTTGAGCATTGGGGCCCTTACATAGCTTGGATTTTGCAGATGGTCGCTCAGTACAACATATACTGGGATTTGAAGCCGTTGGCATTGCTCAAGGACAATTCCCAAATCATTCCGAAATGTTGATGCGGAAAGGATGTTTACTGCCAATGTAGGTACTCTTCCGCCATATTCGGCGGCATCATATGAGGAAAGCCGATAAGGAATGTCAAGCCCTCGGAAGTATGTGATGTCAAACTGAAGATCCAGTCGATCCCCTTCTAAATCAAAATAATGGTGTAGATCCCAGAACGTCCTATCTTCAGGAAAATTGGTCGACAGAACGTCGTACAGATAGTTGATCTCGTCAGAATGGGGCTCACTTTCTCGGCGTCCAAGCCGAGCTTTTACTCCATCCTCCCCCTGTTGTTGACGGGCTAACTCATGCCTTGTACTCCGGATCTCCACTGTATCTTCCATCAGTCCAATATCGAAACAGCCAACTATAAACATTTTGTCGTGAGGGCTCCATGTGCCAATTAGAT
>JALUTL010000330.1 GCA_027016475.1 Candidatus Heimdallarchaeota archaeon | reverse complement strand
GGGAAATGGTGGTACCATCAATGTCGATGACACATGGAATCTCTGCTGTTTCCCTTCTTGAAGCATCAGTTCTGATGTATGCCAATGAGAAAGTGTTGATGGTTCCAGTATCCGGAAGTTCAACAAATTCTACCATTGGAGAGAAGCATTCCTCACAAAACATTCGTGGAGGACATACTACCCTGCTGCAGTCGTCACATTTGACACCATATATTTTTCCTTCCTTGAGCCCTTCTAAAAATTTGGAGATTGCCACACCAGTTGCCCAAGCGTATTCGATTTCAGGATGATGCGTAACGCTCAAGACTTTGTTCATGAACTCATCATGTGAGAGTTTTGTACCTCTTACTTCCATTATTCGACTCGACCTCCTTTTAGAATAAGAACAGTGCCTACCTGCATCAGGTCTCCCCAAGCCTGCGCCAATCCACGAGTCACATCTTTGGGAATCTGCCTTTTACCTGCCTTGCCAGTCAGTTGCAGATAAAGTTCAGCAACTTTCATGCCTGCAGCTGCCGCAATTGGATTCCCGACACCAAGCAACCCACCGGAAGGTGTAACAGGGAAATCACCGTCACGTACGGTAACTCCTTCATAGGCTGCCATTGGAGCCTTTCCTTTTTCGAACAATTGCAATCCTTCAAGATGATGCAACTCCTTGTAATTGAAGGGGTCATATGGTTCTGCAAAGCTCAGCCATTTCCGCAAAGCCTCGGGAGAGTGATCTTTCTGGCCAGCCATGTTGTACGCCATCTTTGCTGCCTTTTCAACATATTTTGGATAGTAGAGATCCCTGTTTGTCCACATAGTTGTATCGACATTCCAGCCGACTCCGTCAACCCAAGCAACATCGTCCAATGAAATTCCAAATTCCTTAATTTTTTCTTCGGACATCATCACCATTGACACTGCACCGTCTGCAACAGGTGAGATATCAAGTAAGTGTACTGGATCTGCAAGCACTTCTGAATTGAGGACATCTTCAATTGTCAATTTCATTCCAAGCATTGCGCTGGGATGATCCATTGCATTGCCTTTGTTCTTGACCGAAACAGATGCAATGTGTTCTTTTGGTATTCCGTGAACCTCCATATAACGCTTCATTTCCAAAGCGAAGATCCAAACAAGATTTGGGCCCAATGGACGCTCAATCATGTTGTCGAAAATTGTATTGAACGCGGCTTGTGCAGATGGTTGAACCGTGGACATCTTTTCTTCTGTTGTAACGAGAACCACATCGTGCATTCCTGAGGCAATGGAATACCATCCTTGAATTGGAGAAAACACTCCAGTCCCTCCACCAACATAGCCCCGCATGGCAGGCAAATTGTATCCACCAGATCCATCGGTCAGGTATTCATGCTTTTGGTGGACACCATCAAATGCATCAGGGGCAGAACCAATAATGACCCCATCAACATCTTTTCTGGTAATACCTGCGTTGTCTAGAGCCTGTTTTGATGCATAATATGCCAATTCTTTCGGTGTTTCTTTTGCCCTTCTCATGAATTTTGTGAGACCTACACTAACCATTCCTACTTTTCTGTTTTTCATCCTTGCATCACTCCTTTGACAAAATGGCCAATGCACCTGCCGTGGTGGGGACACCTCTCCATGACAAGGCCAAGCCAGTCGTTGCTCCGCTTACCTGTTTTCTTCCTGCTTCTCCACGGAGTTGAACAACCAATTCGACAATTCGTTGCAATCCGTTTGCATCATGTGCATTGCCCATACCCAAAACACCACCAGACACATTGACAGGTGTCGAACCGTCACGGTTCAGCTCACCATTCAGCAATGCCTTGGAAGCCTCACCAGGAGCATATACACCCAATGCCTCAAGATGCTGTAGTTCTTTGTACGCATAGGTATCGTCTACTTCGAAAATGTCTATTTGGTCTTTGGGGTTCGTGATTCCTGCCATTTTGTATGCCTTGGCAGCACAGAGCTCAGCATATTTTGCAGTCTTCCATTCTCGGGTATCCAAATTCGGAGAATTGGTTGCATAACTGATTCCTTTTATCCAGACAGGGTTCACGTCCTTTTCTTTAACCATCTTTTCACTGGCCAAAACAACAACAATTGCACCATCGGCATGCTCAGCAACTTCTCCATCCCGCAGAGGGGAGGAAATCATTTCCGTTTCAAGGATATCCTTTTTGGTCACTTTTGCACCGTAAGCAGCCAGCGGGTTCAGGACAGCATTGGTATAGTTTTTCACGCCAACTTCCGCAATTGCTTCATCACTCACATTGAAGGAATGCTGATAGATTCGTTTTTCCATTGCCGCAATAGAATGGTACGTTGCATCAAACTGCCTTGCGTAGTGGGGATCCAATGCAAAATGCTGGATTTGATTTGGAGTCAGCATATCCGAAACCCTACTTTGGGCTTCCACTACAGCTATGTCAAACATACCTGTGGCAATTTCCATGTAGGCTGCAGCCATTCCCTGAATTCCATCACCAGTAATTGTATGAACTGGCCGTTGGGCTCCTCCCAACTGGTCAGGAGCATACTCATCAGTGATGGAAGTGCCCATGGAAAAATCTTCTTCACAGGAAATGAAGGTATCAACCTCTTCCCGCGGGTTGACCTTTGCGTCAGCATATGCCTTGACAGCAGCCCGATAGACCATTTCCTTGTAGGAAAGATCACGGATGGCACGTCGAAAGCCCTCTACACCGACACCTATAATTGCTACTCGTTCCATAGTTTCACCTTTGAACTGATTGACAAAAATTGAAGGAGCAAAAAAATCTCCTCCAATTTCACCAACATGTCATTTCAAATGATTTTTTTAAGTTTATATCTGACACCCAAAACCCTTGCACACCATAGCACTTTATCATGATTGCATTCATGAGTATTTTTGAATTAAAGTTCCATAGAAT
>JALUTL010000329.1 GCA_027016475.1 Candidatus Heimdallarchaeota archaeon | reverse complement strand
CCCAATGTTAGTGGACAATGTTAAAAAACTATACGGAAAAATGGGGTTGTGTTTGTTTCCCAAACAAAAGACGAGCAGTTACCATTGGTAAAATCCTTCAACAATTTGACCCTGCTTGGAATCATTGTTTTGGCTGTAGGGAGCACCTTGGCAATCATCTTTTCACCAACATTCAACATAAAAACCAGTTACATTAGCTCATTGGGCAATAGAAAAGAAATTACCACTGTTGTCTCAGGAACGCATATCCAGGCAACAGAATATCCTGAAATTTTCAACGGAACACTTATTGTTTCATCAGTTTTACTTCTCTCCCCGTTTCTTCATCAAACTATAATTTTTCATAAAAAACTTAGAGGTGTTTCGTATGTATTTCTATGGGGTGCACTGTTTGCATGGTTTTTGGCAATGATTGCAATGGCCGTGGTTGGAATTGCTGATACAGGTACTCAGAACTTTTACCATGTCATTGCCCTTACTGAATTCTTTGGAATGGCCACATTTGCCATAACCTATCGGTTGATAATGATTTTGACAAGTCCCTTCCGAAGATCATTTTCAAAAGTTGATATAATCAATTCTTTGTATCTCTTCCTTCTTGGTCTGACAAGGGCAGCAACTCCTGAGATTTGGACTGAAAAATATGGCGATTATACATTCCAAAGGCTGTTTGTGATTGGTTTCTTCATCCTGTTGATCTTAATGTACAAGACAAACAGAGCCATCGAACTTCAAACCACTTCGCAGAGTTGACGCGTCATTCCAAAATATTGGCACAGCCTTAACCCTAAAATGCTGATTCTAGTATGAAGTAATTATGCAGAACAAATGGAAGGCCTCTGATATGTCTGATCAATCTGGGCGGGTGTTCGTTGTGACTGGTGCAAATTCAGGTCTTGGTTTTGAAACAACCAAGGCTTTAGCGTCACATGGGGGAGCTGTGGTAATGGCCTGTAGAAATCTCCAAAAAGCGGAAAATGCGAAAAATCAAATCCTCTCGATGCATCCTGATGCAAATCTTGTAGTCATGAAATTGGATTTGGGAGATCTTGCATCAATAAAAGAGTTTTCAGAACAATTCAAATCAGCCTATGATCGCCTTGATGTACTGTACAACAACGCAGGCTTGATGGCAATTCCATTCCAAAAAACAAAGGATGGCTTTGAAATGACAATTGGGGTAAACCACTTTGGACATTTTGCCTTGACTGGCCTGCTGATCGACCATCTATTAAAAACTTCCAAATCTCGCGTTGTCACTGTCTCCAGTAACTTTCATAAGCGAGGAAAAATAAATTTCGAAGACATTAACTATGAGAAAAGAAAATATCGAAAATGGGAAGCGTATGCCCAAAGCAAATTGGCCAATCTCATGTTCACACTTGAATTGCAGGATCTGCTTAAAGGCAAGGAGACAATTAGTGTTGCGGCCCATCCAGGCTACGCTCGAACGCATTTGCAGGAAAAAGGAGCCGAGCTAGCCAACAACAGAATTCGAAAGCTTTTCGGAAAAATTGGGAATGTTTTTGCCCAAAGTGCATACATGGGTGCATTGCCACAAATCTATGCAGGTGTGGGTGAAGATGTAACTGGTGGTGATTACTTTGGACCCTCCGGATTCATGGAGATGAGAGGCTATCCCAAAAAAGTCAAGCCACATCCGACAGCATTGAACAAGGAAGAAAGAAAGAGACTTTGGAAACTCTCCGAAGAGCTGACAGGGATTGTCTATCCCTTCGAATAGCATGATGGCCTGCAACTTAGAAACAAAGTAATAGTTATAATGTCCCCTGCGTTTAATTAATTATGCCCAATAAGATCAAAGCATCACATATTTTAGTTGAAAAATTGTCTCAAGCAGAGGAAATTCGTTCACAGGTAATTCCTTCCAACTTCGCCGACCTTGCAAAAAAGTATTCGACATGTCCCAGCAAAAAACGCGGTGGCAACTTGGGTGAATTCGGAAGGGGACAAATGGTCAAGGAATTTGAACAAGCCGCTTTTGCTCTTGATGTTGGACAGATTTCAGAACCAGTGAAAACAAAATTTGGCTACCACATTATCATGCGAACAAAATGACCTCTAAAAGTTCAGAAGATCTGCCTTGGTCACTATTCCTACAATTTCCCCTCTGTCGACAACCAATACTGCGTTGTAATGTCTTAACAACGGGGCTATTTCCTTTAGTTTTGCGGATCTCGGAACTGTGGGGAGCGGCTCTTCCATCAGGTTTTCAACATACTCTTCTTTCAGCACCTCCAGATTCCTGTATCTTTCAATGACATTCAGGGCTGTAGTCTCCGTAATGCATCCTAGGATTCTTCTTCCATGAACAACAGGTATCTGTGAAATCGAATATTTCTTCATAATTTCAAGGACTTCTTTAAATTGTGAACGAGGACCTATTGTCTTGACGTTTGTTGCCATTATCTCTGAAACATTCAAATCGAGCTGGTTTTCCTTTTCCAAAAGGACAGTGAATATTCTTGTGGCAATTTCATAGGAGGGGATTTGCGTTCCATTTTCATACTTGGTTATGGCTGATTGGGATACATCTGCTCTTTTTGCAAGCTCTACTTGGGACCAGCCAACCTTTTCTCTTAATTTCTTGATTTCATGGACTGAGGGGAACATCGTACCTCATTTGCAAACTCGGCAGATCCATATAAATCAATTCCTATTGGAATAATGTTAATCCTATGTTCGATTGGAATAACAGTGCTGGAGGAGAGATTATTGCTCTCATTTTGACAAAATCATTTTCAAAATTCTGCCATAATACGAATTTTCATTGTTATGGGAAATATTAATATATTCTGTTTGGAATTTTTAGATTGCCCTTATTGCCAAACCGGGATCCATTCTCGAGATTTGCCAGACTGAAATCAATGAAGAGATCAAGCT
>JALUTL010000328.1 GCA_027016475.1 Candidatus Heimdallarchaeota archaeon | reverse complement strand
GTTCAGGAATTTGGCAACGTTCTGTACGGCATAGTCATCTGTCAGAAGGATGCAATCAGGGGAAAACTGATGGGCCAATGCGATCAGGTGGAGATCTGCCTCTGAGAGTGATTTTTCACCCAACTTTTTTGCTGCATTCGAAACTGCATTGATGGCAGAGCTATCAGGATCCAAGACATTGACTGTGTTCATTTCCCGGAATTGCACAAAGGCGGATGTGCTGGAGAGTGATTCAAGCTCTAAAAGGCATTTGGTCGGCATAGCATACATTTTGTATGGGAAAGCGGGAATGTGACTGATGTTCATGAAAATGCCGGAATCCAGAACAGCAATCATTGATATTACTTGATTTGAGGGGATAAAACCCTATGGGAACAGATCATGGTACATATTTTTCAAATTGTCCATTTTGTGTTCTGCGATGGATTTCCTCCACAGACAGGGTGATTTTTCCATTGAAATCGATTGACCGCTTGGTTACCACAACAATGTCTATGGTCTGGAGAAGCTCAGGAGAAAGTTTGTGGCTTTCTTTCCAACGAACCATAAGAGTTTCCATGCTTTTTGCGTGGGTAGTAACAATCCCCTTCAATCCAGCAGCAAAGCCTTCAAAAACCGTTTCCGTATCTTCAGGTTGCTGAATTTCACCAAACACCAGATAGTCAGGTGAATTTTTGAGTGCCAATGCAATGATGTTTTCCTTGAGGTGCTTCTGCCCTTTTTCAAAAATTTTGACTTGAGGAGTGCTGAATTTGTCACAAAAAACTCCTTCAACACTGAGTTCCTTGGTATCCTCCATGATGACAATTCTCCAAGCCTTGGGGAGTTCAAGCAGGAGCGCGTTAAGAAGGGTAGTTTTGCCTGCACCGGGTTCTCCGCAGATGACAATGTTCATTCGTGCCAGACAAGCTGATTTGAGGAATTCGGCATATCCATCTGAAATTTGTCTTTGTAGGACAAGATCCTGTAAAGTCAATGGGTGGGAAGGGAGCCGTCGAATTACGATTCCATTTCCCAATGGAGGCATTTTTATCATGATACGCAGGTTGCCAAGGCGACTGTTTAAATTGGCAACCAATGATGGGTTTCGTGGTGAAAGAATCTGATCTGCCGCCAATTCAGCTTGCAATTTAACAGATTCATAAAATTTTTGGCCATTGATGGAAGGGGGAAATATAATAGGACTTCTTCCAATATCCCTCCTGGTGTAGCCAAATTCACCATTCTGATAGAAAAGTTCAGTAACCTCTTCAAAATAGAAGAAAACAACAAGTGGAAGTAGGCCTATTGAGTGAAGTGCAATTTCCAAATGCCATTCATCTGCAATTCCTTCAGCGATTCTGATTTTTTTTTCTAATATTTGGGAAAAGGAAAGATAAGCTCCCTTTTCACTTGATCTCCTTTTTTGATATAGATCGGTAGTTTTAGATGAAAGCATTTCCAAATTGGAAATCGGAATGTCAATGATGTGAAAATCATCTTGGGCAGAAATATCCGTTTGCAACACAAGGATACTGCTGACTCGACTATAAATAAATCTGAAATGGAATATTCATTTTTTCCTTATGGAAATTGACCCTCCACGGAAAGACAAGGGGTTAGAAATGTCAGGCTGAGCCGTCGGAGAAAGCTGGTTGGATGAATGAGGAGTATAGTTATTACAATATAATTCATAGATATCTTCGGATGAAGACATGAAATAGTATCCATTTTCATTGTTTCCAATCTTGTTATGCATTATTCCAAAGTTTATGAGATCTTCAATGGTTGATTGGGGAAATTTGAAGGAAAGGAGCACCATGAATTTTCGGATATTCCTTGGTTCTCCTGGCAGGGTCGATCTTAACCGCTGGGCTATATGCTTTGTTGTTTTAATCACAGTTGTCAACGATGAGGAAGTAATGATTGAATCATCTGAAACGCGGCTGGAAAAGCCCTTTGCGGTCAGTACCCCGGCTAGAAGGTTTTTGTCGGGAGTCTCTTTGGCCAAAATGGTGATCAGTTCGGAGGGAATAGTCCTTTGATTTGTATGGTTGACTCTGGAAGCTGTCTTCAAAAGGCCGTAATAATGTCGAATATTTGATGAAGTTTTGGTGACTTTGTCTTTTTCTCCAAAAAGCTTAATTGAAACGCTGGAAAGTTTTGTTTCCACAATCATGTCAACTCCTTTTGATGCCTTTCCGGCAAGGCCCAAAAACAGGTGAAGATTTTCTTGATCCGGTATTTTGAAAAATAAAACTTCGGAGGCCTTTTTTTTGTTCACAACATGGGATTGATTTCAATGAATTAATCTGTTTCGATGTGTAGGCTACTGGAAGAATTCTGAGAGAGGAGGGACGCGTTAAGCGAATTTTTAAGAAACACAATGATTTGGTTAGGATAATGAAACAGGTAAGGTTTTCATCGTATACAATAAACCAAGCAATGCAGGGTCCAGTACATGTTACAATAGGAAAAAAGGGATTGACTACGGAGGTATTGGAAGAAATTAGATACCAGTTGAAGAACATAAAAATAGTCAAGATCAAATTTTTGGGATATACGGATCGAGAAGAGTTTCGTCAAGAGGTTGAAGCCTTGAGTCACCTGCTTAATTTGAAAGTGTGGTCTATAAGAGGACGGGTAATAGTTTGCTCAAAAAATTCATGATCTTTTATACTGAACCAAGTAAAGTCCATTGTGAGAAAGCCAAAAGTGGAACATGGAGCGAAGTCGGTGTTGATTTCAATCGGCAAAACTTGGCAGGTGGTTGTTGGCATCGAATTGAAAATATTGCATCGTTCAGATAGGGATGAAACAGATTGGGAAAGCTTTCTTCCAGAAATGGATTTCAAGGGCATTGTTTATACTGAAAAAGGGATTCTAATGCTCACAGCAAAAGTTTTTGATCATAGACCAACAACAATAGAGA
>JALUTL010000327.1 GCA_027016475.1 Candidatus Heimdallarchaeota archaeon | reverse complement strand
GATTATCGCAGGAACGTTTTTGGGAATTTTCTTGATCGGATTCGGGTATTGGTGGAAACGAGACCAATTGAGGTGGATGTAATGAAAGTTGATGAAATCAAGGAGAAAATGATGGCAGAATTTGCCGACAAAATAGTAGGAGAACCCGAAATCATAGAAAACACCATCGAGTTTGAGGTGTCGAACGAAGACCTCCTAACCGTCGCCCAGTTCATTAAGCATGAATTAGGATTTGTCTATGGTGATATGGCATTCGGCACAGATCAAAAGGAATTTATGGAAATGAGGTGGTGCATAGGAAGACCAGACATTTCAAGTCTGATTATGCTAAAGGTGAAAACAGATAGAGACAACCCCACTGTCAATTCCTTGGCAAACATGTGGCATGGTTTCAATTGGCATGAAAGAGAGGCTTATGATTTGCTAGGAATCAATTTTGTGGGACATCCTGACCTGAGAAGGATCTATATGCCAGACAACTGGGAAGGCCATCCTCTCCGTGAGGACTACATTTATAAAAGGCCTAAGTATTATAGGCCGGAGGATGAAACAGACTAGGTGAGCATCATGTCAGACAAGACGGAAATGAATTTATTCATGGGACCGCAGCATCCATCCATGCATGGGTTATGGGCTCTCAGACTAACGATTGACGGAGAAACCGTGGTCAACTCCGATTGCCAAATTGGCTATTTACACAGAAGCTATGAAAAACTTCTGGCAAACAGGAATTATGATCAAGGAATACCCATCACAGACAGGTTGTGTTATGTAGAAAGCCATACCTATTCACAGGCATATACATATGCAATTGAAGGAATTTACGGAGTTGAAGCACCTGAAAAAGCCAATTGGATAAGGGTCTTGACTTTGGAAACACAAAGAATTGCAAGCCACTGCCTTTGGTTGGGAGCATTGAGTGTAGACCTTGGCCAGCTCACCATGCTAATTTATCCCATGACTGCCAGAGAGCTGATGATTGGACTGTTGGAAACAATAACCGGAGCGAGAATGACCTATAACTTTGCACGAATTGGAGGCGTCTACAAGGATCTTCCCCATGGCATCACGAAAAAAGTCGAAAACAGTCTAGAAGAGTTCAAAAGACTTCATGGGGAATTTCTGGATCTGCTTGAAGAGGCACAGATTTTCCGAATGAGAACAGAAGGAATCGGAGTACTCTCAAAAGAGGATGCACTTAGCTATGGAGTAAGTGGTCCAATGCTTCGGGCTTCGGGAGTTCCCTTTGATGTCAGAAAGGTTGACCCATATATGGGTTACGATCAACTAAAATTTGATGTGCCAACACGAACTGAAGGAGACAGCTATGCAAGATATAGAGTACGGCTTGAAGAAATGGAAATATCCATGTCCTTGATGTTGCAGGCATTGGATAAGTACAATGAGTTGAAGCCAAGTGACCCATACAAGCTCGAAAAAATACCCAGAAGACCAAAACCTGGAAGAATATACCGCAGAATTGAGGCCGCAAGGGGTGAAGTCGGGTTCTTCATTGAAAGCGACGGATCACCATCTCCATACCGAGTAAGAATCCGGAGCCCGACATTTAACAACCTCTCACCACTTCCACAGTTGATAAAGGGAGGAAAGCTGGCAGATATCCCTGCAGTCATGGGAACTGTAGATCTGTGTGTAGGCGATTTGGACAAATAAGTTAGTCCAATGCAGAAAAACTGTAGGGCGGAACTTGGTAATAGAACGAAACAGCCTTTACGGACAAGGAAAACAAATATTGAATTTCACGCGTCACTTCATTGAGCCATGACTGCCTCTGTATCCACAAAAGCGGGATTTTGTTTCGTTTGCAGTAATCCAGCAATGGAGGATCCAACCGCACTGAAATAATTAAATCAGGCCTATTGTGCTGCTTTTCAACGGTTTCGCAATCAAGCACCAACCATGTGATAGAGATTTCAGTCGTTTCAAAGGAATGGCCAAAGGGAAAGTACAGTGAACCTTCATTGAATCTTTGAACCAACGATTTGAGATGGACTTTTTCATCAAAGAACAGGGAAAGTGGGCTTTTTTCGTTATTTTGTACTAAAAGAAAGCTTGAATGGTCAAAGACACGCTTCAGAATTTGCGCATGAATGGATTGTGAAACTGCCAATGTGTCAGTAATTGAATAGATATATATGCCATGCCTGAAGCATTGCTCCAAAATCCCTCCGTATTTTCTAAGAACATCCCCGTTCTCAAAATTTGATTCGGTTGCAATAATGAGGTTACAGTTCTTCTGAATGGCAACACCAACCACCGAATTGGTCAGGTGACCAGTAAAAATTATGCCAGTGATACGAAGCGACATAAATCGGTGAATGTCAATACCCATTTGAAAACCCTGCAAATCAGGAAATATTGACTTCAATGCCCGATCTACCAGCTCGCCAGTTATTGGTTCCCCTTCAAAGGTGAAAAGCTGCATGAGACTACATTGCTTTTGCAACTAATATGTAACCAGAGACCGAGTTGAAAATGAAGGCCGTCTTCATTACTTTATATTGTCAAATCCGAACATATTGTCGATCGGCATGAAGTTAATATCAGCCCTTTTTGGAAGAAACAAGCACAAGGAAGCCAAGGTAGTCACTTTGGGAACTTCCGGTGCAGGAAAGACAACATTGATCAGATACCTCGAAACAGGAAAACCAGTTGAAGATGTTGACATGACATTGGGAATCGACATCAGAAGCAGAGGAGCAACAGTCGGCAACTGGAAGCTTTCCACAATTGACGTAGGGGGACAGGACCTCTACAAAAATGCATTATGGGGATTGGCAGTCACACAGGCCGACGGCGTCATATACGTGATTGATGGAACAATCAAAAAGGAAACCAATGAGCTTGAATTCAACAAATCCCGGCTAAGCTTCGAATACATGCTCAACATTCTGAACAGGAACAAACCGGTATTGGTGTTGGTCAACAAGCAGGATTTGACTGAACTCAAACCGTATTCTGTCGAAAAGGCAATCGAAATGTATGAAATTGCTCATGAAATTCGAAAACGGGATTTCTTTGTCATCTCAGGATCCGCAAAGTACGGAGACAATATCTATGAAGGAATGGAATGGCTCATGGAAAGAATAGGCAAATTGAGGTGAAACCATGAAAACAATACAGATTCAAGCATACTGCAGCCAATGCAAAAAAACTTCGTGGGTTGAAGTCGGATTGGATGAGCTTGAAGGACATGTAGAAACAAAACAAACACAGGTCTACCTGCCTCCAGTCCCAGGATCGAGGGAAAATGGATCTTCAGGAATTTTGAAACGATCACTCTCACATGGCGATCATGTGCTACTACTTGAAATTGACAAAAACGGAACTGTCAGAAAGGAATCGGTTGTCAACCTCATATCCAGTGTCATAGAAAACATCGTGGCACAGGCAGTCGAAAAAACATTGAGTATCGACCAAACGTTGAACGGAAACCCAAAAACCATCCTTTTCATATCACAAGCATATGCATTCCATGAATTCTTCAAATCCGTACTGTCAATACTGCTGCTGAACCTGAACGGAAACCACCAAACCCAAACCACAATCATGAAGGATCGTGTCGTCCTCAAGTTCAACAACATCACCCTTGTCCAAGTCCCATACATGCAGTCATTTGAATTCTTCAAGGACAAACAATTGAAAAGCATAGTCCTCGATGTCGATTCATTTGATGGAAACATCGTTTTCTCCGAAATTCCAACACCACGCTTGGAGAAACTGAACATTATACTTGCATTCAACTCACGAAAAGGCCATGAAAGACCTGTGGAAATGCTCAAAGACCTGCTCTCAAGAGGACTCACCAAAATTTCCCTCCTTGATTACTCCTCCAGTGTAGGACTAAGCAATATCATCGAAAGCAGTTACGAAAATCTTCTTGCTTAAAGTATCTATAGCTTTAAGAGAATTTGAATCTTCCTTAGGTATGTGAAAATATATTACAAAGCTGAAATATCATCGGCCCATAAACTTGATCTCCCTTACCAGAGCAAATGCACAAACGTCCATGGACACAATTACATCGTTGAAGTCGAGATCCATGGATCACTAAACCCTCAAGGAATGGTCGTTGACTTCACATTCCTCAAAAAAGCCATTCTCAAATATGACCATATATTCCTCAACGACATCATCGAACAGCCAACAGCTGAAAACATCGCCTTGGCAATAACAAATGAAATCAAGCAGATCCAAAACATCCAAAACATCGCAACCATAACTGTCAGGGTCTGGGAAGACTCAACCTCATACGCAGAAAATTCCGAAACCCTTTAGACAAAAACAATATATGCCCTGAAAATGCAAACCCATTGTGGAAAACTCTATCGGAAAACCTTGGTACTCTGATGCTTGGTTCATTTATCTTCTTGCTCTCAAACTCTCAGGATCATACACAAAAAAATTGACATATTACGCAGGAAACGCCATCCGAATGCATTACGGAATCAAATATGGCATTTCAAGCGAACGATTCGGAAAGTTCATCATCAACTTTTCTGACCACCTCCGCTCACATCAGTACCAATCTGAAAGCATGCTCAAAACTGTCTGCAAACATATATGTGACGAACTGAATGAGCTCAAAAATGACCAGGAATGGATAGACTATGCAAAAAAATCACTGAACGCCTTCCCAACAGACAACCCATTGCAAAATTTCCAATTCGCATCAATACATCACTATCCCTCCAAACAGCTCAAAACCATCGCAGAAAACCTAAACCGTGTGGAAACAAACACCATCCAAAGCTTCAATTCCTCTTTCGCTAAAATTCAAGCGAACCAAATCGACTGGACCACACCATTCCCAAGTCCTGACTTTCCTCAGTTCACATTCGTCGACAGGCTCATCGAACATGGAATTGCATACTGGATACCTGTTGTAAAGTCAAACACACTTGTCGACATCGGATCCGCTCTGATCATTCCTAACTGGCTTGCCTAAGATAGGATTTCAGCGAATTGATCGACGGAATCGCATACGGATCAACCGATCTCAAATCTGCTAGAGCTACACTGACCAAATCCAACTTCGCTGTAAGCGAAAGAAGACTGTACAAATAGGAACCTGATTCAGCCTCTATCGAAATCGCACGACCCCCAAGCCTGTCCACTACAAAATCCAAGTGGTGCGAAGTCCGAGAATCCTCAAACCCAGAACGAAGTACAAGAAACTTCAATGCTGAAGGAAAATCACCATCCAACCCAACTATTCCATTGTGCGAAAATTCGGGCGATTCAAACGATGCGGCATGAAGCTTCGAATTCTCGTTCAATTGACACCGAAAACGTGTACCAACACATGACAACGAAGAGGACGTCAAAATGAATGGAATACAATCCTTGAAACCTGAAAAATCTGCCTTCAACGAACCATACCCATCAATCAACACACCACAATAATCTGACAACCGTGACTCAAGCTCACCCAACGGTATCTTGAACCGGTCATACACCAACCCAAAAAGATAACCAAAAAGCATAGGAAATGCAGCACGAGGCTGAAAACCTCCAGCAACAACATGAACATCAACATCGCCTGACAAACCCTGCAACCGACCACCGGAAGTAATAGCATGAACCTTCAAACCACGATCCAACAACATCTGAACCTGTGACAAAGTCTCCTCGGTATTCCCAGAATAGCTGATCGCAAAAACTGTCCACCCATCATCAACATAACTCGGTGGAACATAACCCTTCGATACAACAACCTCCGCCGATGTACTCCGATCCAAAACACTCTTGAGATAATCACCCGAAATGCCGGAACCACCCATCCCACAAACCAAAATCCGATCACTGCATGAAATCCCACGGGAACGACCACGCTCAAAAGACTCAAAAAAATTACGACCAAAATCCCCAATCAATGAAACATACTCTTCAACATGACTGTCCATAAACACCAGCCAACGCAAAAATATTTAATAATTCCAAATGAGGGCACAAACTGTTGCAATTGAATTGCTCCAAATTGCCCGCACCACTCTTGGAAACAAAATCACTCCGCATATAGGAACATGTTTCTGACATCTTTGGCAGTGATTATCAACAACATTAAAATTCAGCACCAAAAGATGTTACATGACCGTGATGATGCAATGACAATCACGCACACTATGACAGAGATGAAACGAATTACTCCCATTCTGGTTCAAGTTCTTCAGGAATTGATTCTCCACCTGATCATATAGGTCAATGTATGTTACAAATTATGACAGAAAACGATTGATTCTGCTATATTCAACGTTTTCAATCATAGGTGCTGTAGGAGCCCCTCGAATCATCAATCTTCTTAATGTTGCAACACCTGCCGAATTAGCCATTGACCTGGCAGCGTGGATTGCTGGAAGCTTTCTGATAGCATATTTCTTTTTTTATGCAATGATTCCCATCATACAAAATAGACCATTTCCTTTGATGCATCTTACCACCAATTGAAATATGAAATTGTACAGAAAAACAAATTGTGACAGAAAATTTCCAGATCACGTTACACATTTTTAATAAAATCAAGCTCAAAATCGAATCCAATTGCTACCTTCCGCAAACAATATAAAAAAACAAAACAATTAACATTCAAGGGCAGATAGATCAGTTCGGTAGATCGCCTGGTTTGCACCCAGGAGGCCGCGAGTTCAAATCTCGCTCTGTCCATTATGACATACTCTAAGGTTTATTTTTTGAATTTATCCTACATTTATTTTTAAATTATTCTGTTGATGAATCTGATGATGTTCTGGATATGATTGATTATTGATTGGTTTGTTTGCTGCGGGAGGTAATCTTCGATTGCAGAGAGCAATTGATGGTTGAGTGAAGCAATGAATTCAATAATTTTCTGTTTTTGGTTATTGTTTAGTTGATTGAATTCTGGGATTCTGAGGTTGAGGAGTTCAGTAATCTGTTCATGATCAACATTTCCAATATTTACAATAATAGGATCAATGATCATCCTCCTCCGTCAGTATTGAACACGAGGTTTCCTGTTGGTGATAAGAGTTGTCTATTGTCACCTATTTTAGAAGCCTTTTGGAGCGACTGGAATATTGCGAGATATGGGTCATCCTTCATGAGTTTTTTCATTTCAGGGTGTTCCAAGATGGTAATGCTTATGAAATGCCACAGTAAGTTTGTAAATTGTGGAAAGGTTGTTGATAGGTTTTCTTTATGATGTTTTCCTGTTGATTCCTGGATTTCTTTTGGTGTACAGGAGCTTCAAGAATGGGTTTGTGGTAGATGAGGTTTTGTTATTGGTTTTGGTGTGGTTTTTGATAGCTGTAATTTGGAAGACGCCTGATCGTTTGAGCAGCAGGATTATTCCTTAAGTTTGTTGATGATTTTTTGTGCGACGATAGTACCGTTTTTTATTTGTGCTTCTACAGTATTTGCTCCCATGTGAGGGGTTGGGAATACTTTGGGATGCTGGATGAGTTTTGTATTTGTTGGTGGTTCGGTTTCGAACACGTCGAGAGCGGCAGCAGCAACCTTGTCGGTCTCGAGCGCATTGAGGAGTGCATGTTCATCGATGACTCCTCCTCTTGCAGCGTTGATGATGTATACACCATCTTTCATTTTTTGGAATGCTTTTTGGTCTATCATATGTTTTGTAGATGGGAGGAGTGGGACATGAATTGATATGAAGTCCGAATTTTGGATGAGTTCATCGAGTTGGACGTATTTGAAGTTGTTCAGTTGTTTGAGGTGGTCGTATTGTATGATATCATATGCGAGGACGTTCATTCCGAGGGCGATGGCATACTGTGCCAATGTTCCTCCAATGGCACCGGATCCGATGATTCCCAGCGTTTTTCCATGGAGTTCGGTTCCGAGAGTCTGGTTTTTGGGCCATTTCATTTCCTTTGTGCCGGTATAAGCGATTCCGAATTTTCTTGCAATTGCAATCATGAGTCCGAGAGTGAATTCGGCGACGCTTTGTGTTGGTCCTTCGGGGCTGTTTACGACTTCGATTCCTTTTTGTTTGCAAGCGTCTATGTTGATGTTGTCAAGTCCGACACCTGCCCGTCCCACGATTTTGAGTTTGGGTGCATGTTCAAGAAGTTCTTGGGTGACTTTGGTTGCACTTCTGACGATCAATGCATGGGCGTCAGCGATTTCATCAAGGAGGCGTGATTTCTCTTTGGAAACGTCGACGACAGTGAATCCCTCGTTGGTCAACATGTCATGGGTTTCATGGCTGAGAGAATCAGCAATGATTACTTTCATGTTCCTGCATGGGATGTGAGGCACTTAAAGATTGCACTGTGTATCATATTCGATCCAGACCAGTCCGTCGACTGAGATTTTTGTTTTTTTGATGTCATAATGCTGTTTGAGCTCGGTAACCGTAAGAGACAGGATCTGTTTCAGTGAAGTGTCAGATGCATCTACCAGAATGCAGTCTTCACGAGGAAATGCAAACTTCATTCCATTGAGTTCGACATTAACGGTTGTGTTTTCGACGTGTGCCCAAGATGCAGGGACGAAGACAACATGGTCAAATTTTTTCAGCTTTCCACGGACATCATGGAAAAGGGATGACATGCAGTCATAATCTTCCACCTCAAGCTCAATCCTCAATTGGAAGTTGTGGCCGTGGAGATACCAGTGTCCGTTCTTTTTGGAGAAATGGGCAGATGCAAATCCCAAACGTTCATCTTCAAGGATCGCCTTCACATTTGCAATTTTGCATCCATAGTTTAAACATGTCCATTGGAACATCTCCAAAAAAAAGTGATGTGCCTTTTTCGATATGAAAAAGAAACCATTTAAAGTGATCAAAAAATTGAGTATCATGGCAAAAGTCAAATGGATATTTGTCGGGTTCAACAAACCAAATTTCAATCTTCCAAAAATTGAGCCTGTCATTCCCACCACGATCTCCCCACGGGTGGTCTACACATTGGTCTATATCAGTGTCTTCTACATTTTCATTGGCGGAGTCTATGATCTGATCCAAGATCCTGTTGCCATCGGTGCAGACCAAAACGGGAATCCTGTCCTGATCGCCAACAGGAATGGCCAGCAGTTCCTGATTGAAGGTATTGTGGCAGGCATGCTCATGTTTTTGGGGGCAATCGGCCTGTATCTTCTCAAGGA
>JALUTL010000326.1 GCA_027016475.1 Candidatus Heimdallarchaeota archaeon | reverse complement strand
TAAGAGGTTTGTTGTTGTTTTAAATTGCTCTTGGAACAAGTAGCCTACTAAGCTTACTTTCCATTCTTTCTAATTCTTTTTCGATTTTTTTGACTTTGTCGTCCTTGGTTCTGTATTCGAGCATCAATTCTTTGTAGGATGCCATGCAAACCTTCAGTTCACGTCCAACCTTTGAGAGTTCTCGTTCTATGCTTTTTATTTCTTCTTCAAGTTGAAAATGCTTGGTACCGTCATCCTTGACTAGCCTTCTTTTCGCTAACCGTTGACTTACCTTCAGAGTTTTTTTCTTGCTCATATGTTTGTCAATCAAAGCCTTCTTTTCCTTCAGTTTGGAACTTACCTCATTCACTTCTTTCTGTGCCTTTGACAGACGTTTTTTCAATTGCCGTTGTTTGGTCTGCAATTCCTTGGAAGCTTCATAATCATTCTTCAGCCTCCAGAAGTACCTTATCAAGAAGTTTTGGCTTGAATATTTCCTGCGGGGAGTAAAATCCCTTTGATTGATTTTTGCCAAAACTTCTCTCAAATCACTCAAATAGACCAATGAGACACCGTCAATCTCTTCAAATGCCTCGGGAATGCTTGTCACAATGAATGACCTGATTTTTTCGCATTGATACTTGTCTTTGATATATTGTTCTTTCACCGGCAATTTTGTAACTGCTTTTTCGTAGTACTGACGTCTTATTTCTATATTCCGCCCGAATATCCATCCTCTCCAATAGCTGAAATCCTTCACTTCGCAGTGTACCCATTGGCTGGGATCTTTTTTAGATCGGGCAATGATATCAATTTCTGTGACCGTTTCTCCACCTTCATCAACTATTTCTGTGTTGGTGTCTATTACTTCCCAATAATTTGAATATTCAATGACATCCCTTACTGCTTCTTCCGCCCTTCTTGCTTTCTCATCTAATTGCTCACGTTTGAACCCCTGTAAAAACATGATGAACATCGTGAGCGCTCCAAGCCCTATAGTAAATTCCACTTTGTTGTCCTTGATCTCCCTCATCATTGCTCCTACAAATTTTGGTCTCCGATCCTTGTCTTTTTCTGGAAGCAGTTTGTATAAAACCCTGTACGGTTTTGACCCGATTGGGACGATTATTTTTTTCAGCCCCGAGGAACTTCCTTGTTTAGTTGCCGAAAGCTTGTTCATGATTTCAATCAGAACATCGACCTCTTTTTGCGAGAACAGTTTCATAGATCTATAGAAAGGCAACGGTGCCCTAAGAAGCATGATAATGCTGTTTTTCCAGTAAAGCTCTCTTACAGACCTCAACTGGTTGATCGGATCCATCTCTCTCTGGGATTTGCTCATTCTGGACACAGAGAACCTTTTTTTTGCAATATCCATCCTGTCGCCTGTAATGTCAACATTGAATGAATTCACGGTCTCAAAATGGCGCTGTCCCATCGGTGTTAGTTCCAGATCATCATCCACCGTCACCAAAAGGGAATTTCGAACAGATTCACGGATGGCGTGAAGAACCATAAGCTCCGCTCCTATGTCACCAATCAGTTGTGCATCCAAATCGATATTGCCTTTATTGGTAGGTTTCCAATCCCAGTTCTGTATTGTATGAATTGATACATCAAAACCAGTCAACTTGGTAATCTCCGACAGTGTTGGAGCAGCGGTGTGATGTTCACGGAGTTCCATGAGCTTGAGGATCAAATCCTCTTTTCTATGCCTTTCACATAGCTTATGCATTTCTGTTTTTAACGAGCTCCATCGTTGTGTAATTAATTGGGGGAGGATGGGCTCTTCTTTGGCCACCTGAGCCATTTTTCACACCGCCAACGGTTTTGCTCGTTGGACAACGGTTGATACAACCGTCCGTTCCTGTGTAAGATCCAACAGCTCTGTCACTATGGTGTCTTCCAGAGGCAGAATAGTTTCTTGTGGTTCCAAATCCATATTGAATTCTCCACTATCGCCTAACGCGATTTTAAGTAAATTTCTGAAATGATATAGATGAAATGATTTCATAAATTAAATTAGAATTGCTTGTTAAAAAAAACTTCACTTTTGCAAACTGCAAAGAAAATCAGTTTAATGTCGTATGAATGTTCTAAAATTTTAGAGCTATTTTGCAGAAATTCAGTTTGTCTGAACTACAATCGTTTCTCCAGTTGGATACGGTGCTGGAAGCTTTGCATATGTCTTGCCTTTTGTTTCGAAGAAAATTTCAGCCAATCTCTGGACTTTTGCCAATAGGTCTTTGCTGGCATTCATGTCTACATGTTGGCGGGCTTGGGATGCGATTCTCATGATGTCCCAAACCAAATCCGTCAATTCTGGAAATTGCTCTTGGTGCTGTGGCTTGAAATAATCGCCCCAAAGAACCCTAACCTCTCTTTTCAAATTTTCTGCATGGGCTTCCTTAACCATGACATACCTGGTATATGTTTGAGCATATTCTGGGCTGTTTTTGTCCAAGCCTTCAATAAGAGCTACCATTCTTATAATTGTGTGTGCATCGACCTGCATCTGGTGGGGGTCATAGATACCACATGGGATGTCACAGTGTGCTTCTGCCACATCAAACCGAAAGACGCTGTCGAGAACCTTTGCTACAGTTTTCATTAGCTTCATAATACTCACCTCTTGGTGTGATACCGTCAGAGCTGTTTTATTTAAATATTTTTGTTTATAAATTATATTTCTGCATTTATAGGATTTCTGTCCTGAGTTTTCGATTAAATCTTGAAGATGGCCTTGCCAATTATCCGATCATGCGTTATCCATCCAAAGTGCCTGCTGTCTCTGCTTTGCGATAGGTTGTCTCCAACAACAAAATACTTGTCTTGATTGATCGCTTGAACCCTCTTCAACAATTTTTTCCCGTTTCTTTCCGGATCAAAAAAACAAATGACGTCGCCCAGTCCAATTTTTTTCGTTCTGCGAATAATGACATAGTCAGTCGG
>JALUTL010000325.1 GCA_027016475.1 Candidatus Heimdallarchaeota archaeon | reverse complement strand
GAAGGTGCTCGATGGGTGATACTCAACAGAACAATGGAACTGTCACGGAAGCAGGTTCAGGAATATAGAAAACTATTCGGCATGGACACTTTTCGGGAAATTCAGGACGCACCTGAAGAATCTGTGTT
This sequence comes from Candidatus Heimdallarchaeota archaeon, assembly GCA_027016475.1. Taxonomy (GTDB): domain Archaea; phylum Asgardarchaeota; class Heimdallarchaeia; order Heimdallarchaeales; family Kariarchaeaceae; genus WAKA01. The sequence goes on along the minus strand of JALUTL010000325.1, from coordinate 9,023 downwards.
TCTCCATCTTCCAAATATGAACAAAATAAATATTGGCTTGGCTACTTCTATTTATTCTTCTGATCAAAACAGGACTAATCAACCATAGTTAGCTGCGTACTAATTTTTGTTTGTGTTAGACACACCAGTCAATTGAGATTGACTGCATTAACAAAGTGAAAAGATTAACCACTTTTGACTGCTTCGAATACGAAGAAACTATAAAAGAAGGTCGGGGAATATGATTGAAAACTTTCGAGGTGTGTAAGTATGAAGCGGGTGAAACTTCGAATCAGTGGTGTTGTGCAGGGCGTTTTCTACCGAAAGTCTGCAAAGTTGGAAGCAGATCGACTTGGTGTGTTTGGCTATGTAAAGAATCTCCCCAATGGCGATGTGGAGGCTGAGGTTTTGGGTGAGCCAGACCGAGTTGACAAATTCATCCAATGGTGCTGGAAAGGTTCGAGCAGGGCCAAGGTTGAAAATGTCATGGTGACTGAATTGCCTGTTGACAAGGGTGAAAAGTTTCAGAAGTTTGAAATCAGGTATTGATACATCTATATTGAAAAGGTTTTATAGGAAAATTCCATTTGGTGAGTGTGTCTATTTTACAACTTCCAATTGCAGAAGCGGAACGAAAAATCAAAAACCGAGAAATAGCTGTTACTGTTGTTGGTTTGGGAAAGATGGGGTTGCCATTGGCAACGGTGTTCACAAATGCAGGGTTTAAGGTTCAAGGGCTTGATATTTCAGAGGATTTGGTTGAACAGTTGAACAAGGGTGAAACAACTATTGAGGAACCAAGTGTTCCAGAACGATTGAAGGAGGCCATTGCCAAGAATCTGTTCAAGGCAACGGTGTCAGTGGAGGAGGCAGTGAAAGGAACATCGTTTGTTGTCCTGATCATCCCAGTTCTGGTTGACAACCAAGGCAGAGCTGATCTGGACGGACTATTGGAGACGTATGGAAGGCTCATCGAGCATGTACCCAAAGGAACCGTTTTCATTCAGGAATCGACGCTTCCTCCGACAACGACACGGGATGTGATTGTTCCATACCTTGAAAAACGTGGACTCGAGGATGGCAAGGATTTCGGAATGGTTTTTGCTCCAGAACGAACTTTTTCGGGAAGGGCAATCAAGGACATTGAGGACAACTACCCTAAAATAGTTGGAGGAACGACTGAAAAAGCAGGTACGCTTGCCAGAATCCTTTATGAGCAATTTGTGAAGAAAGGCGTCATACAGGTGGCCGATGCAACAACAGCAGAGGCCGTAAAAACATTCAAGGGCGCTTACAGGGATGCAAATATCGCAATAGCAAATCAGTTTGCCATTTTGTCCGATATTTTGGGAATCGACATCCTTGAAGTCATAAATACCGCCAATACCGAACCATTCTCCCATATCCATACTCCCGGTATTGGAGTTGGCGGTCATTGCATACCTGTCTATCCACATTTTGTCATCCAGAAAGGTAAAGACCATGATTTCATTCCTTCAATATTTGTGGAAAGCAGGCTGACAAATGATTTTATGGTCGAATACGCATTGAATCTCATCGACAAGGTAACTCCAGACTGGAAACGTAATGTATTGATATTGGGATTGGCATACAGAGGCGGAAACGTAAAGGAACACCGACTTTCTCCAACGTTGCGGCTGATGCCGTTGGTTAGGGAAAAAGAGCCTTTGGGAGTCAAGATACTCGATCCGCTGTACAGGAAGGAGGAAATAGAGCGACTGTTTGGCGAAGGTACTGGATTTGATTCAAAACCATGGCAGGATCAATTGGAAAATGCCCTGCAATGGGCAAGCATCGTCATTATTGTGACCGACCATACACAGTTCAAGGAAATTGATCCCAGATTGCTTTCAAACAAAATTGTTTTCGATGGTCGGTATGTGGTGGACGCTGAACTTGCCAGAGACTTTTATCTGCTCCAACCCGGCAGAATTGGAAAACTTGAAAAGATGAAAATCATCCCGAAAATTTCTGTTTCGCCCAATCCCAAAGCCACACTCCGTCTGTAAAGTCATTTTTTCTTTGCAAGAGAGTAAGTAAATGATTTGAGCTGTTCATGGAATTTTTGGTTGTTGAGCAAAGCAACAGCGAAATTGAGCCGATTGACAACTTCAGGATGGCTATACGAATTGTTTCCGATTCGGTTCACCGCCAAATCAATGGCATCCATCAATGCCCACATGGCAATGAAAAATGGTACCGGAATTCCGTTCGGGTAAATTTCATAGAGCTTTCTGCCAGTCAACTGAAACAGGATTTCATTATATCCATCCAAGAACTTCAACAGGTCAAGCGTTGCCCTGACGAATTCACCAGTTTCTATATATTCCATAAGGAATTGGAACCCAAAAAAGGTTCCCACATCCTCCATCCGATCAAAACTGCCAACTTGCATGAATTCTGGGTCGATGACCCACATCTTTATAGGAGTGGAATTGGCATAAGTGACCATCACATTGCTCTGATGAAAGTCAGAAAATGCGTTGCATCCAGAATATGATTGCTGAATGTTTTGGTAGGCCCTTCCCATCGCATTCGAAATTTGTACCTCCATCCCTGTATGCTCCAATGATTTGCCCAAAATTCTTGCCAAATCCCTGTACAGGGAATCGTCCACAGGCCGTATCTCAGAACCATGAATAAGGGCAAGCATTTTGCCAGCCCATTTTGGTAGATCCTGTTTTCTTGGTATCTCATCGTAGTTGATTCCTTCTATTCCCTCATAAATCAGGACAACTGGGTTGTCCGTGGTGGCCAACAGTATCTTCGGAATTCCAAACTGAGGAAACGCAAAGAACTGATTTTCCAACAATGTTGCATTCTTCAGTTCAAGCATGGCTGAAGCTTTTGAAGGAACAAACTTGATGGCCAACGAAGAGAGATATGGCCCAAATTCGGTCACAAATTCAATTGAAACAATCAATAGTGAACCGGTAGCTCCAAACTTCTCTTTGGACTTGATTTCTCCCAATTCCAATACTTCTACTTCTTGCCCGAAATGTTTTCCTGCTTCCGCCCTGATATATGGCTCAAGCATCTTAATGACAGGGTGAACGTAGGGAAGGACTTCTTCCATTCATTCCAACTTAGTACCCCCCATTTAAATTCCTTTTAGATTCATGTCAGATTAAAGCAACAATCAGAAACCTAGAAAGAAATGCGGATGGATTTCAAGAAATGGTTTTAAAGGAAGAAAGCAAAATAATATTAGAAACCAAAGGACGAGGCACCATGTCAGATTTAGAAGTACCAGATTTTGACCAGCAGACTACCTTGGATTCAGCAATGCCCATATTGCAGGAGAACTACCACCTGAAACCTCCTTTTTCATTAGCATTGATCCAAACTGATCCGGTCAGCAAAAGAACATACTATCAGGTGATGGAAGATCCACTTTCACCAGAAGAGGAGAGAATTTTCAAATTCATCAAGGAAGTCCTTATTGAGGAACTTGATGTGGACTTCAATGTTCTCTCCAACGAGGGAAAGGCCCAAGAATACCTGAAAAAAATGGTAACGGACACCCTCAAGACATATGGACTAAAACTTGAACCCCAATCACAGGCAAAGCTCATGTATTATATCGAAAGGGATCTTATCGGCTATGGCCCAATCGACCCGCTGTTCCACGACCATATGATTGAAGATATCTCATGCGACGGTCTCAATGTGCCGATCTACGTATGGCACCGAAAATATGAATCCATGGCCACAAACATAGTATTTACTGATGAGGTAGAATTGGATTCATTCATCATCAAATTGGCGCAAAGATCCGGCAGGCACATTTCCATTGCTCAACCGTTGCTTGACGCTTCACTTCCGGACGGTTCACGTATCCAAATGTCATTTGGAAGGGAAGTCACCCAAAAAGGGTCTACATTCACCATCCGTAGATTTAGGGCCGATCCGTGGACCATAACCGACCTGATCTTGACCAATACCATCGACAGCAAGATTGCAGCTTACTATTGGTTTGTCATTCAGCACCAAATGTCTCTTCTGATTGCAGGAGGAACTGCTGCCGGAAAAACCTCTTTCCTCAATGCCCTGTCAATGCTGCTCAAACCTGATCTCAAAGTCATCTCCATAGAAGATACCGCAGAGCTGAACATCGGCTTGGAGAACTGGATCCCGTCAGTGGCCCGTGGAGGATTTGGAAACAAAAATGCAGACGGCTCACAAAGGGGAGAAATTACCATGTTCGACCTGCTGAGGGCAGCAATGAGACAACGTCCTGATTTCATCATCGTGGGAGAAATCCGAGGTGCAGAAGCATATACCCTGTTCCAGGCAATGTCAACCGGTCACGCAGGTATGGGAACTATTCACGGTGACAGCGTTCAGGGTGTCATCAGCAGGCTTGAATCGGCGCCAATGAACGTTCCTAGGGCCATGATCAAGGCACTGGATCTAATCCACATCCAGAAAAAAGTTCGGACACAAGGCAAGTTTGCCAGAAGGGCAACTGAAATTTCTGAAATCATCGATCTCGATCCGATAACCAAGCAAATTGTCACAAACAAGGTCTATGCATGGAACGCCGCCAAAGACAACTTCACTTTCTTCGGAAGATCTTACTTGATCGAGAAAATCAAAAGCGTCACGGGCATGACCGACAAGGAATGCTGGGCAGAAATTGAAAGAAGAGAAACTGTCCTGAGATACTTGGTCAAGAAACAGATCAGACATTTCCGTGACGTAAGCGCACAGATCGCAGAATACTATTCAAACCCTGAGAAAGTCTATGAAAAAGCAAAAAGAGGTTTGATGACCTAACAATTGGATTACTTTCCAATAATGACCAATTTTTCTACACTTGTCAGGAATGGAATCCGTCAATTTTAATTACAACGACAGCCATTATAGCTTAAGCATGGCAAACAACGATCCTGAAGTTTTCATTACTGCTAAGGCAATGGCCAAAATGATTGAATTTGACAATCGACATCCAGGAACCGAAACAATTGGTGTGCTCATAGGATATCTCGACGGAAACAAACTGTATGTAGAGGACATAGAAGTTGGCGAACAGAAAGGCAGCGCTGTCCATGCAGAACTGAGCGAAAGCGCACTCATTGAAATGGCAACCAAAATCAGTGAACGAAACGACGGAAGAAGTATTGTAGGATGGTGGCATACCCATCCAGGCCTACGGTCTTTCATGTCATCAACAGATATCGGTACACAGACAATCTACCAACAACTCTTTCCCCAAGCCATTGCAATAGTCATTGACCCGCTGAAATTCCAAAAGACACTCAACTATGACGACCTGGACTTTGGTGTCTGTCGTGTCAAGGGCAATGAATACTACAAAATTAATTATCATGTCATAGATGCCGTGCCTGTTGCAGTAACATCATATTTCCAAGTTCTCACAGCAACCCCTGACCGAAAACCGACCACTTCTCATGTCGTTCTGCCAAAATTCAATAAAGAACGCATCCATGCAATCAAGCAGAATCTGCTCCGGTTGAAGGACAATTACCCTCTGGATCAGTTCAATGCTCTAATGGCTTGGTTGGAAACAGCAGAGGCTTTGGAAGTCGAAACAGGCACAAATGCTGATCCGGAAACCAAAAACCTTCTTGTTGATATGAATAAGACTTTATATGAACTGGAGAATTTCACCAAACAGTCGTTGGCAGTCAAAATAGACAACGAAGGAAAGACCACGTTTTTCCAATCCATTGCGGGCATGTTGCTAGTATTGGCAACCTTTCTCATGATCTAATTCTGAAGCTCTCCCTTTTGCATATAGACCTGTTCCAGCCGATCAATAATATGATCTGTTATTTTGTCAATGGTTTCCTCAATGTCCTCCCCTAACTCAATTACAGGAAATCCTTCGTCTGTAGCCAAATCGACAAGATAATCATGGATTTTCCGAATCTCAGGAAAATCAAGTGTAATCTGATCCTGCTCATTGGGTTCTGTAACCTCCAACAACCTTTTCAACTGAAGCCTATGGTCTGGCACCTTGATCATGAAGTAGAAAACATTCTCCTTGTCCAAAATGTTCCTTGAAATGAATGTTGGATGCAAATGCACTCCTCTGATCAAAATCGGAAGATTCTCCTTGGTTGCCCGGTTGATCAATCCTTCAATGGTTTCACTGACATATTTGGTATGCTCTTCATAGCCCAATATCACCTTCTCCCGATACAGGGTTTGGATTGGCCGAAGCTTTTCATGGGCCAAATGGCTCTTGGTGTGCAATTCCGGAGCAAGTTCTGGCGCAATTACCTTCTGCAATATGGCCCGTACTGTGTTTGTTGAAATGATCTGCGCAATTGAAAACCGTTCCGCCAGTCTCTGACCGATCAGGGTAGTACTGCTCCCTGGTGCACCGCAAATCAGTATTACTATTGAATTGCCGCTTTGATGCCATCGTTCAATGACATCATAGAGATGGGCTGAATGAGGATCCAAGTTTTCCATCCCATATTTCCGTATCAAATCAAACAAATCACCTTCCTCAATTGTATCAACCCCCTCGCTGATCAGATCTGCCTCAAGTTGTTTGGCAATTCGGTATGCAGAATCATAGGGAATGCCTCGAAGCTTGATGTGGTTGGCTATCAGCCCTCGGCTGTAGAGATACGTATAGCCTGAACCAACCACGACAATTCTTCCCTTTTCCTCTGCATCATTGTCCATACCTTAATTGAGAGGAATACAAATATAAATCACTCTGTCTTATAGTATTTAGTGAAAAAATGAGGCATGAGTCATCCAATTCTGCAATAGGTGGCCTTAATTCGCGATGGCTCTACTACATCAACAACAAGGCAAGCGACATTGTCGTAGTCAAAAAGGGATCCAAAACCAAATTCTCCATCGGATACCTTGCAGAATTTCTCATGAAAATAGGCCTATCATATGAACAGGCCTATCATGACGCAGCCTTCATCGCTAAAGAACTCATCGACCTCAACATGCAGGAAATCACTTCTGATGAGCTGCTTACCTATGCAGAAGAATGGTATGCAAGCTCCAACCCCATCTACGCAAGAAGACTCAGCGTATTGGCCAAGGACATGGCACCCGTCAGACCTTTCGTAATCATGCTCGGTGGCGTCACAGGAATCGGCAAGTCCACCATTGCACGACTCCTCGCCGAAAGATTGGAAGTCAAAAGTCTCATCGGAACAGACCTAATCCGTGAAACCCTCCGTACAGTGTTTTCCTCCAACCTTATGCCAACACTCCACACATCTTCCTATACTGCATCAAGCAAAATATCATCGGCACGTCTCATTCCTGAGACCAGAACCTTGCTTGGGTTCGAAGAACAGGCCAAAATTGTCATAACTGGAGCTGAAGCAGCGTCCCTCAAAACCATACGGCAAAATGAAGTGCTGATCCTTGAAGGAGTTCATCTCGTCCCAGGCATGGTCAACAGAAAGCTTTTTAGCAACCCATCGCTTATCCAAGTCCTCCTTGTCCTAACCGATGAAGAAACCCACTATTCCCGTCTCAAAAAGCGTGAAAAAGGACAGATCCGCGGAACACAGTACTCGTCATACTTTGACAAAATCCGTAAAATACAGGATTATCTGATCGAAAAAGCAACTGAATATGGCGTCAAGACTATAGATGTGACAAATGATGAAGAGACATTGATTGAAATCATCAACTACGTGTGGGAACAGCTACTTGATGAAAGGAAAATCGATAGGTGAACACTTCGACAACCCTTTAGTACTTAGAACACGGTTTTTGAGTAATGGACTCCATGACCTTTCAAATCCTTCCGTTTGATCCTATAACTGCTGACAAGGAACTGCTGAATCTATTTTTGGATCATCAGGAGAGAGTTCATGATGCTTACTATCCAATGGACTACCTACTTTCAAGGGTTCTACGACGGAAAGAAGCAAAACAACCACCCTCAAAAAACAGAAAACAATTTTGGTGGATCGCCAAAACCGATGACCAAATAATCGGAACTGCCTATTTTTCATTCTCCACTCCGCAGAAAGAAACTAATCCAGACCTATTCTTCGCAAAAATCCATGTCGAACCTGAATACACACAAAATGGTATCGCCAAGACCTTGCTCAAAGAAATCGTAAAGGCAGCAAAAGAACATGGAAAAACAAAGTTCATCTCCTCTGTTTCCAACCAAACCCCATATGCAAACGGTCAGCAATGGCTTGAAAAATTGGGCAACAAAATTCTGGAGGAACGAGTCAACCGTCTCTACAAAGCGGAAATCAACCATACCTACATCAACGAAAAACTCCCTGTTCTCGAAAAAAAGTTGGGAAAATACCAATTCGTGGGGTTTACCAAGGATGAATATCTTGACAGACTAGAAGCTGATGACCAATTTGCCGAGGCATTGGCTGACTTCTACACCGAAGTTGGCAACCTGGTTCCACGGGGTGACCTGTCAATAGAGGATACCATCATCACCGCCAATGATCTGCGAAACAATATTGAAAGCGAGAAAAATTCAGTGTATGACGAATACGTCCTGTATGCTTTGGATGGAGAAAAAATTATCGCAGTCAGTGAAACATACCACTGGAAATGGCATAACATCCCTTTTATCTGTACAGGACTCACAGGAGTACGAAAAGCATACCAAGGACAGGAAATTGCAACATACCTGAAAATCAAAATCATCAAGTACTTTGTTGACCTCTATCCAGAAATCCAATTCTTCAAGACTGAAAATACTGACCAGAACGAAAAAATGCTTGCTATCAATACCAAGCTTGGATTCAGGGAAGCATACCGGTGGATCGAGTATGAAGGTACCATAGATTCACTTGAAAAATATCTTTGAAAAAATGCATGTAATGGATTTTATAAACTTTTCGGGGAGGCTGCGCGCGCCCTCGAAATTTATGGAGGAGACAGTCTGGAAATGGGTTACAACATGATGGGGTATGTGCACGAGGGCGATTCGGAATCCTTAAGTAGAGGGGCTGTAGATGGAAAAATACCTTCGGTCGCAGAAGCAGAAATTACCCATTAGGGATTGAAACTCCAATATGCATACGCAGTAG
>JALUTL010000324.1 GCA_027016475.1 Candidatus Heimdallarchaeota archaeon | reverse complement strand
GATGAATTAAATCAATAAGCTGCTTATCTTTTACTTTCCGCCTGTTGCTTATTTGTTCAAGAAAATTTATGTGTTTCAAGACGCCAGACAATTCTTCATTGGCTTCCTCAAGTGCGGCAAGTGCTTTATTTAATTGGTTTCCCACATCATCTTTTAAGTTAAGGATTCTGCTCCATCTTGCCTCTTTAGGTACAAAGAAACTATCTTCGTAAAGAGTCGGATCTTCAACCAATTCATCCACTTGCTCTTTCGAGTAACCCTCCTTTTCCCACTTTTCTCGCAATTCCCTTTGTTTGAGCTCAAATTGATCTGAAACGCGCTTTAAAAAAAGCATGCCAAAGATATACTCTTTAAATTCCGACGCATCCATATTTCCCCTTAGGATGTCTGCCGCCTTAAGAAGATGATTTTCAAGTTGCGACAAAGTTATCTTCAGCATTGCTTATCCTCTCCCTTCCGTAACAATTATTATTCAGTCTAATCTCTAAAAAGCTATCTCTGTTCGTTTAAAATGTATTTAGGACTTTAAATGAAATGATCATAGTTTTCATCAAGCTTCAAAATAATGTTAAAAATATAACCCACATCAGAAAAAAATCAACGGATAGTTGTATTATTTTCAATAGCTTTGCCATATATTGAAAGAGGGATGATTTATGATGCTGTCTGCTTGGCCAAAAGCATCAGTTTCTCATGCAGCCGAACCATCGCAAGCGTATCCTGCTTGCAATACTCAAGAAGCGCCTTCTTTATTTTATCAGCTTCATTCCCTGAAAATCTGCCCATTGCCATATATGCAAACGCGGCCATGGCATTATCACCATTAGCAATTTCAAGGCCTTGATAGGTCATATCCGGTACAAGTGCAGGCAGCGTCATTTTTATCGAAGTTTTGCCATGGAATTCTGGATGGTACATCCCCTCTCTTATAATTTTTTCAAGATCAACAATTCGGTCTATTAGCGCTGAGAGTTTATTTGAAAGGTCTGGGAAAAGTTTTATCAATCCATTGATTACGGTTTTTTCAAAATTAGAATAGCAAATTATACTTCCATTTCCTTCAAGGTCTTTTATTAAATTTAAAGCAAGCTCTCTACGACAATCCCGAGACGGATCGGCCAAATATTCAAAATGTTTTTCGACTTTGCCGAAATCCGAACATTTATGGATTGAATATTGCGTCGGAATTTGCGTATAAGGAGCAATATCCGGATAGAGGGGAATTACAGTCATGACCGTTTCAAAGTCAAGGTAATAGGCCGGCCATTTAACAGAATTTACCAAATCCCAAAAATTATTCTCAATAATGGGCTGTTTGGACTTCACGCTTTTATACATCCTCTTTTGGATTGACGTGAGAGGAAAATTATCTGGGATGTCAGCAATTGAAAAGATGTCCATTTCTTTTAATTGTTCAAATTTTTTAGCTGAAAGTCTTGGAATTTCAAAGATATGGTTATCTACTCCTTTGCCAACACAATCTCGGAAAAATTCACATTTTTTACATTCTAACATTATTTCAGGTGCTGGCTTCTCAACGGCCCCTGTGGTCTCATCAATTTCATCAATTTGCATAAAAAATTCTTCAGCCTTTACACTCGCTTCAAATGTATGGTCAATTTCTACAAACAGATTTGTATCATCCATACCGAGGCGATAATCTTTTGAAATTAGAAGCAAAGAGGCCTTGGTAATATTAATTCCTGCTTTCAGACAAACCATGGTTGTATAGGCAAGGTCATCGACAAGCTCCGCGTCATCGTTAACATTTGATTTAACCTCAATCAGGTGCCATCCGTCCCGATATCGCTTCAAAATATCAGCTCTTGCAATATAATTACCAAAACCAATTGCGCCTTCAAAAATTACGTTGACATTCTTGTCCGCAAGAAGCTCGAGAGTTTTTGAAATTGCCTGATTAGTATCTCTTTCCCTGACAAGAATACCATCAGGATACAATTTTCTTGCTCTTTTGCCAATTTCTATTCCCTGCTCCATGCGAAATTGCTCTGCAAGGTCGACTTCAGGAAGATCAGCCTCATCTAAGTTTCTAAGAAGCCACCCAAGCGTTGGGCAGGCAATAGCATTCAAAAAAACTAACTTGGTGATCTTTTTCATGTGTTTTCTCCAAATTTTAGCTGGTTTCATGTGGATATACTGTCTTTTTGAACATTTTACTGAAAAGAGAGAATAAGCCCGACGAAAGTAGGTCGGGCTTATACAGAAATCTAGCGTGTTGAACCGCCTAAACACCAATGGCAATTATCATACCCCAAAGAATGGGCTGTTTCCAATGAAGTGAATGGTTTATCATGACCTAGTCTAATTATTTCGTCAATCTGACAATTGACTTTCTCATTGTCAAGGTCATGAACCTCCTTGGTATTGACATTGCCCATGTATTTTTCGCCATGCATGTTTCCTGAAAATCTTCTCATAATAATTTCTCCTCTGCTAATGGTCCCAAAAAAAGAAATTAATTATTCCGAAAGAATATTTAGCCGTTGCACGGAGGCCTGTATTTTCTGATCAGATCGGATTCAATGTTCAGCCTGACTTGTTCATTGTATTCCACCCGAACGCAAATAGCATTCGCATAATTGTTTCTAAAGCAGTTTGCCTTATGGTGGTTTTCAAACCGCTCAAAAAGATTGTCTGTTTGGCCAACATAAAGAACCGTGTGGCTATACACACCATTTTCTTTTTGGCGTCTTGTAACGACATAAACGGCAGGAACTGCATTGAAATTGGTTTGAAAGTCATAAATTTGAAACGTATAATTTTTGCCGCTTGCTCCAGTGAATTCAATTGTAGCAGAATCCATCATTGTAAATCCTCCATGTTTGTTAGTTTGATATTACGTTGGAACTGCAAGTCAAATTCGTTCATTTAAAAGGAGGCGATCGTGCAATTAATTGATGTTGAGAGTCAACTACAACTTTAAACT
>JALUTL010000323.1 GCA_027016475.1 Candidatus Heimdallarchaeota archaeon | reverse complement strand
CAAAAGAGGTAGTGCAAATGCAAGAAAGAAAATTTGACCTAATTTCTGAGTTAAAAAAGGCCTTGATATCCAGGGCAAAAGTAAGAATGGCGGACATTCTTGTGGCCAGATCAGAAGTAGCAATATTGCGGTATAAGGGGCAATTCAAGATACGGTGCTATATTGAATCCTGCCGAAGTATAGCTGAAAGAAAAATAACTGATTACCGTCGCATGTCTGCCCCCCTTTGCAAGAAGCACGCGCTTGAATTGTATCGCTTTGCCCTCGTCGCGGGAGAAATTCCTGAGTTAGGAAGCACAATCATTCCTGCGTGATTAATTTTCTTTTGACGACCAGAGTGCATTTGTCCATGGGTCTGATTCTGAGTCATGTTTTTTTGCACAATTGTTTGAATCTTGATTTTGTTGGTTTGAGTCATCTTGTTTGCGTTTTTTGTTTTTACTTTAAGGGAGTCGTATGTTTAGCTCTGACTAAACATGAACTGACCAACTAAGTAATTCAAATTGCAATACTTTTTTGTGTTTTAAACTGCAATACTTTTTTGAGGTAATGAAATGAGTAGTCAAAAGCGTTTAGCGGGTATTTTACGCAAGCAAATAATAGTTATTATTCTAATAGGATTAATCGGTGTGCAGTTATTGTCTGCACAGCAAATCATGCAAAAAAATCAGACAAGTATTCAAAACATAAGAAACGGGGATCTCACACCAACGAATAATATCGTGCCCACCACATTACAAAATCCAACGATACCCGAAAACACAAAAAATCCAACGGACAAAGAAAATATTTCTCAGGCAACTCAATTAAATGCGGTGAATTATCGGGGGGAAAGCGTCTATGTGAAGCAATATTTTCCCAATAGATATCCATCGTCAGTAATTAACGATCCCATGATGACTGCAAAAACGAGTGGAACATATAGGTCAACACAATACCCTATCCTGAACGAAACAACAATTCAAGGCGATGTTTTCAGTGTTGTGAATGACGATTCGGAATATCATGCAATAGAAAGCCTTGACTATATTTCCAGTAGTTCAGGAGGAAGCACTGATTATACGACATACACTGCGAACATCTATTATTACGTCACGTTTGTTTATTTGTTGCCTGTAAGGGTGACAACTGGCAACATTTCAGTAGTGACTGTAGCCATAGCAGATTGGATACTTTCTGCCTCTGGGTTTATTCCCGGCGGGGGATTCGAGTTTGATGTTTCTCTCAGTATACTCAACACAGTGACGGGAAAATTTGAGACAACAACCGGTACGAATACATCCGGTTTTTCATCAGGGTCATACCTGACGGAAAAAACAGTGAAAGTTAGTATGGATTATTCGAGCCAGAACATAGCAAATGACTTTATCAAAGTGAAAGTAAGTTTGGAGCTTCGTTTGTACGGTTCTGCCACGGCCAATTCTGGGGCAGGGTATCCTTCTGCAACGGTGAATGTTCAAACGTCAAACGTCACACTAGGTATAGACATGGCAAAGGCATACCAATCAACGCTTGCTCAACACATACGATCATCCTACACGTATGTTTCTCCCACAATCTTGCAGCATGATATTGAGTTGGAAGTAATTGATTATGGCGAAAAGATAGAACTTTTTGCTCCACAATCGTGGAATTTAACAAACGTGGATCCCATCTCGAGTTTTTATCTTGATGCAAGTAAATATTGGGTCATTAATGAAACATATCCGGCTATTTACACCTTCACATTTCTCAGCGGCGACGGCTATGGAGTTGATTATGCCAGAAAACCACAGATCCTAGCGATTTCTGACGTTAGTAGTGACTATCTGCAAGGAACATCAGGATTCGAGGATGGATCATATTCACAGTTCTACAACAACCCAAGTTATCCAGCGGATACTTTAGAATTAGATACTGGAATTGTCTTTGATGGCAGTTTTTCATTACATGTTAGTGATTCAAATGCGGGCGATAGAGACATAATTTCATGGGTTCAACAAGACAGTTATGGTACTGCATTTGATCCTGTTAATTTTTATCTAGGTTTTTCATATTACTCAGTTTCTGGAACCCTTAATTTATACTGGAGGGATTTAGATGGCAATTGGCATATTGAGGCTCTCGATGGTACAAAAAATCGTTGGAACCAAGTTTTTCTATATTTAACTCGTGTTGATGAAATACGATTAGATACAGTTACAAGTACCAGTTTTGACTATTATTTTGATAGCTTTCGCATTTACAAGCCATCTACTTCCATTTCTACTGTTGGTCTGAATACGTACCAAGTTTCAGGGCAATTAATCAGCTGGGACAACCGGCAGAATCCCGCCGCTGAACATGAACAAGTACAGATCCAGTTGCGAGATCGGACTGCAAATAGCTTGGTTCAATCATGGGAAGATGTTTCAACTGATTCACAAGGTGTGTTTAGCGTTACCTATACGGGCATTCTACAAGAAAGAGAATATGGAATCAGGGTTTACAACTATGATAATTATTTTGGGGATTTTGCTTATTCAGAGTTAAATGATGCATTCGATTTTGAGGAAGACATAGATGGATTTGTGCCGACAAGCGATCCACGTTCTTCCGTTAGTTTTTCAGACGGATATCTCTTTCAAGATGTGTCTGGATCTTATAATTGGTGGTGGACAGGATTTCCTTACACGATTGATGCTGATGTCTATGACGTTCTCATTTTGAACGTCAAATCTCTTGGTGCAGATCATGAAATTGATTACATTGATGATGGAACAGACGGCTCATTGAATGTTTTAGCAACATCGAACTTAGATTCTTACAATTTTCAATTTAGTTATGCCGAATATGGGATTTTAGAAGTTGATCTTACATCTCTTTCTTATACAACCGGTGGATGGAACGGAACAATTACAGATGGTCTTAGGTGGCGAATTTATACTGAAGATTTGACAAATCCTGATCCTTCAGAAGACGAATACTACGA
>JALUTL010000322.1:6034-9209 GCA_027016475.1 Candidatus Heimdallarchaeota archaeon | reverse complement strand
GATATTGATGGACTATGCCAAGTTGCAACCAGTGGAAACAAACGATACTGTCGTTGTACCCAATTATCTTCAAACTTCATCAGTTTTGGTGACCCATGCTGCGAAATCTTTCATGGCAGGCTGGAATTTGCAAAGTCAAATTGGATCTGAAGCGGACAAAAAGGCGGTGCAGCCGTCCATAAAGTTTTTTTCAGAAACTGATCCCTCTTTGAAAATGGTTTATCTGAAGGGAAGGTTGGTTGACCAATCAGACCCCAATATAATTATTATTGTTCGAAATGCAGAGCTGGAAACAAAACCTTTCGTGCTTTTGAAAACAGGCGTGGATGATGTAAATGTAACCTCTGTTCTCAAGCACCTCGAACTGAGGGGAATGGATGGTGAAGGATGGCATCTCTTGGTGAACAAAGGACTCTTGAACATAGTTCCTAAGGAACATGAACCTGAACCCACTGAAGCAAGAAATGAAACCACAACTTCGACTATAGACTCGATGGAACCAGAACCACCCTCTGGCTTCTTCGCAAAAATTGCTCTCAAATTGAAAGGGTTGTTCAAAAGCACAAAAGCTCCAGTTGTCAAAAAACAACAAAAGGAAACAAAGAAAGCAAAACCAAAGGGATTCAAATTCGCGTCACCACAGTTTTTGGCTCAAGCTATAACAATCGATGCAGTGGCGGATATGCCTCTGTTTTCGATGTTCGATACAATCCGTGAAGGAGAATATCTGATTTTGGGGGCAATGGAATCCAATTTCGTAGAAAACAGGGCTACATTCCTTGCCACTTCAGATCAAATCAATCCACAATTGATTGCTGATATCATGGATGGTCTGGATGAAGTTCTTGAGGTTGCCCTTAATCACTTTTTCAATGGCACCTACCAATTGATGCCAGAAGAGATTGTGCTTTCAACTTCAAATGATCTAAAACTTATATTAACAATGTCGGGAAACAAGGAACGTATTGTTGGAACAATTGCCCAAACGTACGTTCCGAACGTTGCCTATAGAAACAAGGTAAATGTAAATACCGTACAAAGACGAACCTTGCATATGAGGACTGGGCAACTCCTCAGCTCATTGAATCATACTCCTTTTGATGCATCCGTAGAACGGATATATGCTCAAGACATTCAAGACAAACCAGAATATCTGGAGCTCTCTCGATCAATTTTGAATATCGCATAGGACTTTCATTGGTTCCAATGAAATCCTATACAACTTCACAAAAAAAATACGAAATTAGTCACATACAATATAATTACAATTTTAATAGGTTGTTCCAATGGTCGCATGTAATGTCGGACCATCAACCATTTAGCGCTTTCATCGAAACCTTAAGCGGTTTGCCCGGCGGTTCTGGTGACCTAAAAACAGGACTGGCTATAGCTATCAGTACACTTCTATTAGGTACATACATTATGATCCTGCAACTGTTTGGGCCTTATGTAGAGAGAAAAATCATGGCCCGCCAACAAGGAAGAAAGGGTCCTTATTATGTTGGCTGGCGCGGGATTCTTCAAATTCCCGCAGATCTCGGCAAACTTTTGTTCAAAGAGGATACAATGCCTGAAAATGCCGACCGATTCGGTTTCTTCATGTCAATCTATCTTATTGGTTTGACTTCCATCATGAGTTTCTCACCCCTTCCTTTTGGTAAAGACCTCATGGGTGGAGACATGACGGTTGGAATCCTCTATATTTTTGCCATTTTCTCCATTTTTCCTCCAGCAATGTTTATTGGTGGTTGGGCTTCTAACTCCAAATATGCACTTATTGGGGGTTTCCGATCTGCTGGGCAGTTGCTTGCGTATGAAATTCCCATGTTTTTGGCGGTATTGGGTGTTATTGGTGTAGTTGGCTCCTTCTCCTTGGAGACAATTACTGAATATCAAATCCAACATGGATGGTTCATGTTCAGATATTGGGGGCTTGGGTTTGTGGCAGCCTTGATTTTCTACATCGCTGGACTTGCTGAAACAGAACGTATCCCCTTTGATATCCCCGAAGCTGAAGCTGAGTTGGTAATGGGACCAAGAACTGAATTCTCTGGTTGGAGGTATGCCATAATTATGATGGCTGAATACGTTCATCTTACAGTCAACAGCCTCCTTTTCATTTACGTGTTTTTAGGTGGCTATGATTTCTGGCCGTTTCCAGCTGATATGAGCCCTGAATTTATAAACAATCTAAGGCACAATCAAATTGTCCAGTTCGTTGTTATGTTCTTCAAATTTTTCCTTTTTGTTTTCTTGGCAACAACAGTCCGGACTGCATTTCCAAGAATGAGAATTGACCAACTTCTAAGTTTTGGTTGGAAACAACTGTTGCCCATCAGCTTGGCTGCGATGCTTGGAATTCTTTGGCTGGAAGGAGTTTTTGTTTAGGAGGAAGAGAAAATGGATGCATTCGATATCTTATTCATAATTAATGCAGGATTTATTGTCCTGAGCGGCTTAGGCGTTGTTTTCAGTGAACGAGTGATGCAAAGCGCATTATGGCTGATTTTCTCATTGGTTGGTGTGGCAAATGTCTTTTTGCTTGCCAATTCAGAATACCTTTGGGTTATTCAAATCAGTGTATATGGTGGAGGAATTGCAGTTCTTCTGCTATTTGCGGGGAGACTCACATCCAATGAGGAAGACCACTTTGTTTTTGACAGGAATGATTTCATCTACTCTTTTGCAATTGTCGTTCTGATGCTTGCAAACTTGTTGATTTATGGCTTGGATTCCCTGCCTATCTCTGAAGGAAACATATACTCAACAGATGATGGAAATCTTTTGTTGCAGGAATTTTTCCAGAACATATGGCAGACCGACCAAGGGTTGGGTATCATTCTCCCATTTATTGCCCTTCTGTTTTTGGCTGCATTGCTGGCGTCAGTCAAGCTGGCGATAAAGGAGGAGGAAGAATAAAATGGTTGAATTAAGTTGGTTTGTTGCACTTTCCATGGTGCTGTTTGCTATTGGAGTTCTTGGTGTTCTGACTCAGAAAACTGCTATACGGATTCTCTTTTCTGTGGAACTGATATTGAACTCTGCAAACATTAATTTTGTGGCATTCAACTCTTACCTTCAAAAAACTGCGACAACCACAGTGACGGATCAATATATGGGTTGGGTCTTCGCAATGGTAATTATTGCTTTGGCAGCGGCAGAGGCGGCTGTAGGT
>JALUTL010000322.1:0-6024 GCA_027016475.1 Candidatus Heimdallarchaeota archaeon | reverse complement strand
GCTGTAGGTCTCGCAATTTTCATTTCACTTTACAGAAACTTCAAGGAAATTGCCGTGGCCAATATTTTCACTTTGGCTGAAGCACCGGAGGATGAATAAAATGGCAGAAGAAACAAAAAAATTAGAAGTACTTGAAGCGTTTCTTGGCAACCTGAATGTAGATACGCTTATTGTTACCACAGCATGGGTGGTTTTGACTCCCATGCTGATGGCAGTCGTATTGATCACAATGAGATATTTGGAAACAAAAGGCTATATGAAAGTAAATCCTGAACGGTCTGCTGGATTAGGCATTGCTTCAATTGCCATATCTGCTGCCCTTTCCTTGACGGTATTGTTCAGATACTTCAATGAATTTGTTCATGGGGTTCAAACTCCATTGGTTGTAGGATCCCAAGAATTTATTGCAGGAACAAAGTTTGAATGGGGTCTATTGATAGATCCTTTGAGCGCTATTATGGGTGCCGCTTTAGGCATTATCGCTCTAATGATCCATATCTATGCCTATGACTATATGAGACACGGTGAAGAAGAAATCACACGTTTCTTTGCTTTCCTTAACTTTTTCACAGGGTCGATGTTCGGTTTTATCTATGCGGCAAACTTGTACCAAAGTCTTATTTTTTGGGAGTTCCTTGGGGTTTCCAGCTATTTCCTCATTGGATACTATTGGTACAAACCTTCTGCCTCAGCAGCGGCAATGAAAGCATTCCTGTATAACAAGGTTGGAGATGTAGGATTTTTGATAGGCATCTTTCTGACCTATGGAAAAAGTGGTGGCGACGTCAGCTATGCCCATCTTCTGGAGCTTGTTGAAAAGCATGAACTCAGTCCTGGAACTCTGGTCATTCCTGCTTTAATGATATTTATTGCTGCAGTCGGAAAGTCATCACAATTTCCCCTGTTTGGATGGTTGCCTGAAGCAATGGAAGGACCAACTCCTGTATCTGCCTTGCTTCATTCATCAACAATGGTTAAGGCCGGCTTGCTACTCCTTCTCAGGAACTTTTTCATGTTATATGAAGTGGAAGACTTTCACACAACCCTTCCAGACGTTGCAATTGCCCCTGCTACAATCATCACATATGTTGGTGTCCTGACTGCCCTCCTCGGTGCTTTGATGGCTTTGACCTCAACCGATATCAAACGAATTTTGGCATTCTCAACGGTTTCCCAATTGGGTTATATTGCCTCAGCTATTGGTGCTGGTGGATCATCTCCTGCCTTCTTCCACTTGCTCTCACATGCAACTTTCAAATCATTGCTCTTCCTGTGTGCTGGTGCTGTCATTCATAACCTTCACCACGTGCAGGACATACGAGAGATGGGTGGTCTTTATCGCCATATGCCAAAAACTGCAATCACAATGGGGATCGGGCTGTTTGCCCTTGCAGGCTTTCCATTCTCATCCGGATTTGTATCCAAAGATGCTGTTATCCTTACTATTGAACATTCCAAGATCCCTGGCGCTGAATTCTTGGCTTGGCTTGGAATCCTTACCGCTTTCATCACTGCGTTCTATTCCACCAGAATGTTCTACATGGTGTTCCTTGGAGAAGAACGCTATGATAAAGAAAAAATTATCCCACATGAGTCCAGCAATATCATGCTGTTTCCATTGATATTTTTGGCATCTTTAGTGGTTATTGAAAGCATTTGGTTCTCAATAGGATTTTTCTTTGTCTTGACAGGACAGGAAAGAACAGACATTCTTAACTTCGAAGGATTTTTGGGAGACATGCTTGGTGTTCATGTTTCAACTGAAGGTGCAGCAATCGGCGCAGGCATTTCGGCTATTGTGGTTCTTCTTGGTTTTGGATCGGCTATGTACCTCTATCATTATAATCCTGAAATGAGGGAAAATCTTCGATCCACCTTCAAGCGAGTTGAGGATTTCATCAACGACCGCTTTTTCGTCGATATTGCAATCTTCGCCTTCGTCAATCGGGTCGCATTGCCAATCGGTGATGCGTTCAAAGCATTTGACGAAGAAATTGTCGATGGAGCAGTCAACTTTATGGGAAAACGTGTCAGTTTGACGATTGCAGATTACTCCGATAAATTTGACCATAATGTGATCGACGGTATAGTCAACGGAAGCGCCAGCATGGTGAAATACACAGTTCAGAAGCTTAGACAATTGCAAGATGGCATTGTCGGAAACTACGCCAAATATATGATACTTTCTGTTGCAATTTTGTTGTTATTGTTTAATTTCCTCAGGTTGACCAATTTGGCTGTTTAAATTTCATTATCCCCAATATCTGTATCTCCAAATCAATTGAATAACCATTCTATGCAAATTGTTTTACCGGATTGCATTCTGTAATTATAATTTTCAGTACCTATGATGAATTGAAAAGCAATTTTTGATTATTTACCATATATAGATTGGAATCATGTCGTATTCCTTAAAATACCATGTTTGTTATGGGATTTGTAAAATGACTGCAGAAATCCTAAACTTTGTACTATGGTTCCCCATTGTGATGGCCATACCAACCTATCTGGTTGGTAAACTGATTAAAACTGAATACTCCAAATGGTTTGCTGTTGGGACTGTATCAATAACTACAATCTTGACGTTTTTCCTTTGGATACAGGATTTTATTGGTACTAGCGTTTCATACAGTTCCAATGGTTTTCTATATGAAACCAGATTTGATTGGTTCAGTTCTGGATCATTGACCATAACCTACCACATCGGAGTTGATGGGCTTTCAATGCCTCTTCTCCTGTTGTCACAGGTTGTATTCTTGGTTTCTGCGTTTTCCAGCTTCTTCATCCATGACCAAGAGGAACTTTACTATGGACTCTATCTATTCCTCCTGACAGGTCTTGTAGGAACATTTGTTGCATTGGATCTGTTTCTCTTCTATATCTTTTGGGAAATCGTTCTTGTACCAATGTTCTTCATAATCGCAATTTGGGGTGGAAGCAACAAATATTATGCATCAATGAAATTTTTCATCTACACCCATCTCGCTTCTCTCGTCATGCTTATTGGTCTCATTCTCATGTTTCAAGCAGGAAACAATACCTTCAACATGGTTGACCTGAAGGCTAACATTGCTCAAAACGTAGCTCAACTGAAAATTTCTATGTCAACTATCAATATTATCTTTTGGCTTGTATTCATTGGTTTCATTGTCAAATTCCCTCAGGTACCATTCCACACATGGTTGCCTGATGCACATGTACAAGCACCGTCACCAGGTTCCTCCATTCTTGCTGGTTTGCTCCTGAAGATGGGTGGATATGGGCTTATTCGAATCGGCTTTTGGATGCTTCATGATACGGGATACTTCACATCCGATTTTGGTATCAACGCTCGTATCCTGATGGGGATTGTGGCCGCGATTTCTATGATATACCCTGCGTTCATAGCCCTTCGCCAAATCGATATGAAGAAAATGATTGCATACTCCTCTATTTCCCACATGGGCATTGTGCTTCTTGGACTGGCCGCTTTCAATCCAGCAGGCCTCAATGCCGCAATGTTCATGATGGTCGCACATGGAGTTATTTCACCCGGATTGTTCCTTCTCGCTGGAATTGTTGAACACAACACGAAAAGCCACACTCGGGACATGGATCGAGTTAGCGGCCTGACCGAAAAGATGCCTTTCACATCTGCTTTGTTTGTCGCTCTGGGCTTTGCATCAGCTGGACTTCCTGGTTTCGCAGGATTTGTTGCAGAATTCCTTGGATTTACCTCCGCATTCAATTCACCAATTTTCCAAGATGAGTATATCTGGATTCCAATTGTCGCTGTGCTGTCTGTAATTGTCACTGCAGGGTACTATCTGTGGGCTATGCGTCGTGTCTTGTTCAACAAACCAAGCGATGAAATTGGAAATACAAGCGAAGCAAAGTGGTGGGAATCAGGTCCTGTGTTTGTCTTGGCCATCTCTGCACTTGTATTGGGTCTCATGCCTGCACTCATTCAAAGGGTAATGGATGAGTGGGCAAAGCTTGCCTTCTTCCCAAACTAAGGAGATGAAACCATATGGTTGAATTCAATGAAGTACTTACAGCATTCATTCCGGCAGTAGCTCTCCTTGTGGGGGTCATTGCTGTGCTTATTATTGACTTATTGACCAAGAATGCTGCTCAAAACCGAAAATGGGTTGTTAGTGCCACAACTACCACACTGTTCGCCTCAATTCTTCTTGTGATTCGATCAGGCGATTGGATTGCATCTGAAACGGCCATCCCAATGTTCAAGTTTGGTCTATTCTATCAAATTTTTGCAGTCATTGGGCTTGCCGCTTCAATTTTGGTGTCTTTTAGCATTGCCTACGATTTTACGGTGGAAAAGGATCTCGGTGTAATTTCATCGCTTCTTCTGCTTTCAAACATAGGAGGAGTCATGGTTGCTGCATCCAACAACTTGCTTTCTCTCTATGTAGGCTTTGAACTTATGGCAATCCCAATTTATGGAATGGTTGCATACCGAAAGAAAAGTCGTGAAGCGGCTGAGGCTAGTGTCAAGCTTTTCCTCCTTGGTGCGTTGTCTTCAGGAATCATTGTCTATGGTATCTCCTTGGTATATGGTGCCACTGGTTCCCTTAGCTATGGAGCCTTGTCACTATCAGGAGCAGACAATTTGAGAATCATGGGCATTTTCCTCATTCTGTTCGGAACTTCCTTCAAACTCTCACTTATTCCTTTCCATTGGTGGGTCAGTGATGTGTATGTTGGTGCCCCTGTGTCAATGGTGAACTACTTGGCAGTTGCCTCCAAAAAGATGGCATTTACTTTTGCCTTCCAGATGTTCATGATTGCATTTGCTAAAGACACTGAAATATGGGGTCCCATGGCAGTTGCTTTGGCTTTCTTGTCAATGGTTATTGGCAATGGGCTTGCAGCTATTCAAAACCGAGTCATGCGACTTATTGCCTATTCGTCGATTGCCCATGCAGGCTATATTGCATTGGCATTGGTAGCATATGCCCAGGCAACTTCTTCCGAACAACAGGCTTTGGCACTTTACGCTGGAATTCTCCATATGGTTGCCAATATCTTGATGAAAGGTTCCTTGATTGCAGGCGCATTGGTTGTAATCAATTCTTATGGGAACGATCACATTGAGAATTTCAAAGGAGTGTTGAAGAAAGACCCAATTGTTGGAGGCTCCATGATCATTGCATTGCTCTCATTGATAGGAATTCCTCCTTTGGGTGGGTTTGTCAGCAAATACTTCCTGTTTATTGCCGTTGTGGCTCCGCAAACTGCCTATGGTTATGCGGCAGCAGCAGGTTTGGTCATTGGTAGCGCGATTTCCGTCTACTATTATATCCGTTTTGCAAGGATTATAATGGATGAACCATCCAGTGACATACCAATCAAACCGGCCACTCCAATCAGGGTATTGATGCTGATACTTTCAGTTCTGACAGTTTTATTCAGCGTTGTAGCATTCTATCTTACTCCCTCAGAAATTTTCGAAACCCTGTTTTAGTCAATGATTTCGTAATCTAATCTTTCCTCATCTTCAATCGTCTCTGCTTTTTCCATTCCAGACCGTGAGAACCCATTTTGAAAAATTTCGAATAATGAGTCAATCCCAGCTTCCAATTGCTCAATTCCGCTTTCCAATCTTCTGTGTACTGTTCTGAAACCAAATGCTGTCCCGGAGACAATTCCAAACATGATTGGCAATATCCCTCCAGTTCTATTCGAAACGGCTCCATCTATTGTCCTTCCTACAATTCTAAATGGTGAAACCAAAACCTCATTCATGATCACTGTAGAGCCAACAACCACATCGCTAATCCCGTCTCCAACTTTTGTAGCTGTCCCTTCTTTGAATGGTTGAAATTTTGCCATGCCATCAAGAATTTTTTTGAAAATCATTGCTTCATTCATATTTCTATTATTGTGATTTCTTTTAATAAATATGTTTCCATTAATTTTATTGTATCCCCGTAGTGGTACTTGCATTATTGAACCACATATACTGATTAGTGGAACATCTCCAGACATGATAGAATATATATCCCATGAACTATATATTTATGA